>JAFYMM010000141.1 GCA_017550055.1 Paludibacteraceae bacterium | reverse complement strand
TTATTGTTTTGCACATAAGGTTATAGTATATTTATAGTATGTTTATGGTATATTTATCCTATATTTATAGTATATTTATCCTATGTTGTAGGTAAGTAGAGGGTAGGGTTCTTCGTCAAGTTAGTTGAAAGAAATGTTTGTTCGCCCCCGATGGGGACGAGAGATGAGGTGGTTATTTGTCCGCAGGTTCCCTCCCGTTGGTCGGTCACGCAGCGGTTATTTATGATTTGCCCTCATTTTTCGCCATAAGGCTCAAGACCGTTGGTTCGAGGACATTACATATTAAACTGCGTTAAAAGGAATATAATTTCTGTCGCACCTACGGCGCTTTTTTACCTGAGGGGATCTTTTATCAAGGGTTTACACCCCTGCCTGTGTTATTTCGTCCCTCTGGGACTTTGCTTCGTAAAATTTTTATAAACTAACAAGAGTACTCTTTACTCTGTCTGTTTTATTTCGTTCTTCTGGGATTTTGCTTCGTGAAATTTCTATGAACTACCAAGAATACTCTTCACTCTGCCTGTTTTATTTCGTTTCTTTGGGACTTTGTTTTACAATTTCAACTAAGTTGAAGAAGAATCGGAATTAGGTGTTAGGAATTAGGAGTTAAGTCTCTCTAAAATAGGGGAGAATATGTGTGATTTTATGGTATTTTGTTTGAATATTTTTAACATTATTTAACCGTTTTTTTTTTTTGTTATGAAAAAAAGTTTGTATCTTTGTAGGTTATTTTGTGGCAACTGATTAAAAACACTTTATTATGAATAAAATAATCTTGAAAATAGCGTTTTTGGTTACGCTATTTGTTTTTAACATTTCTTTGTTGTGTGCCGAAGTGATTGGCTATCAATGTGATTTTGAGGACAGTACGGAAGTGTCGCTCTGGAATCTTAATATTGGTAGTCAGGGTGAATCGTGCGTTAACAAATGGTATGTTGGTAAGCCGGGAGCGCATACAGGCGGTGCTGGTTTGTTTGTGTCAAGTGACGGAGTGTCAAATAATTATCAGAATAAGGGAGTGTCGGTGGTAGCTTCGCGTACTTTGCATTTTTGGGAAGGATATTATGATATTGTTATTGAGTGGAAGGGTGCGGGTGCAAATACTGATGGTTTGTATGTTTGTTGGATGCCTGATAGTATTGCAACGAATTCTGTTGCTTCAGATGTGTTGCAAAAATTTGTAGTGGGTGAGGGTTATGATGTTGCGTTTAAATTTGCAAATTCGCGTTTGTGTGGACAAACTTCGTGGAAAAAGTCGACAGATATAATTTATTCGGACGGTACGCCGCATAAGTTGGTTTTTGTTTGGAATAATGGCGTGGTGAGTACAACTCCACCAGCTGCATGTGTAGATAATATTTATATTATGCAAGTGGGTAAATGTCAGAATCCGAGTGGTTTGAATTTGAAGTTTAGCGATGATGGAGCATCGTTTGTTTGGAATGGCAATTCGCCAAATTATGATGTTCGATACAGAAATGTTGATTCGCTTGCATGGATAGAGCATTTTGGCATTGTGGGAGAGGAGATTAAGATTGAAGACCTTGAAGAGGGAATGTCGATTTATGAGGTGAGATCGGTGTGTGATGGTATTATTGGTGAATGGATTACGCTTGAAAAATATTTCCATTATCCACAAGTTGGTTGTATCGACTTTTTGGATATCAATAGTTCGAATTGCTATTACGGAACGTTCAAAAAGCCTATGTCGGCTCAAGGGGTGATTGACCATGGTTATGCTGCGGAAGAGAGTCGTCATACGATACACTATGTGCAAGGGGAATATGATGTGAGAGTGGGAGGAACGAAATTGAAAACGATACCAGATGGAGAGAAGGCTTCGGTGAGATTGGGGAACTGGCATACACAAGCAGAGGCAGAGTGTATTCGTTACAAATACAAAGTGGATACGACAAAAAATGCTGTTTTGCTTCTTAATTATGCAATCGTGATGCAATTGCCAGACCACAAGAAAGAGGACCAACCACGTTTTACGCTAAAAATCACGAAAAATGGTAGTTCGCTTGATGCACATAAATGTGGTGAGGCTGATTTCTCGGCAGGTTTTGGTACAGATGGAGAAGGTTGGGGTATGATTGGCTCGGATGGAGTTTATAAAGATTGGACTACAGTGGGGCTAAATCTTAGAGAGCATCATGGCGATACGTTGACAGTGGAGTTGACAACTTACGACTGCGTGCAAGAAGGTCACTATGGTTATGCTTATTTTACGTTGAGTTGCTCTGATGGTAAAATTCAGGCACTTAGTTGCGGTAATGACCCTAAAAACTCGTTCAAGGCACCAGATGGATTTAACTATAGATGGTATTTGCCAAATAATCCAGATGTGACAATTTCGACAGAGCAAATTCTTTCGGTTGATGCGTCAGATACATTGACTTATGCTTTGGATGTGATTCAAAAAACTAATTCGAATTGTTACTATACGTTGTCGGCTTCTACTTTGGCACGTTTTCCAAGAGCAAGGGGTAGATTTGACGTACAGGTGGAAAATTGTCAAAATGTTGTAAACTTTTTTGATTCAAGTTATGTTTATTTGGTTAACCAATACACCAAAGATACGGTTTTGTCGGAAGACCCAGTACAAGATGTTTTGTGGGATTTTGGTGATGGCGAATCTTCGAATGAGTTGAATCCAACACACATATTCCCTGACAAAGGTGGAAAATATACGGTTACAATGTCGGCATTCATGGCAAATGGGGCTTGTTCGGATTTTACTACTTTTGAATTGAATTTGCCAGAACTTGGAACTAAGGTGGATACAATTCATGAAGTGGTATGTTATCCAGACTCATATGTTTTTAAAGGAAAACATTATTGGTCGACAGGCTGTTATTCGGATACTGCGAAAACAGTGTATGGTTGCGATAGTATTACGGTGCTTGATTTGTTGGTTTCTGACGGCTATGACTCGTTGATAGTTGACACTATTTGTAGCACGGACGTTTATATGTTTAACGGTGAACGTATTACGGAGACAGGTAAATATAAATTTGAAGGTAAGACTATCCATGGTTGTGATAGTGTGATAACTTTGGATATAGTGGTGTATGAAACATTGTTGATTGATGTTGATACGGTTGTGGATGTGTGTGTAGATGATGAATATTTGATAATACCTTATGAGATAACTTCGGGTAGATTAGGCGATTATTCGTTTAAATTCTCAAGTAAGACAGACACAGTGGAAGGGGTGACTTTGAAGGATAATGCGTTTGTGATACCTATGCCAGAAGGTATGATTCCTAATAGATATAAGGCAGAAATCAGCTTTGGAAAACAGTCGTGTGGAAAAGAGAAAGAGGAGGTGCTTGTGGATTTGATGTACTCGAGAGATGTAATAGCACAACGATGGAACGACGTGTTGGCAGTGAAAAACAAGGATTATAATGGTGGTTATGATTTTGTTGCCTTCCAATGGTATAAGAATTCAGAGGCTATATTAGGCGCAACATCTTCGGTGTTGTATGTAGAAGAGGGCTTTAATTCGGCAGATGAATATAGCGTGCTTTTGACCAGAATAGATGACAATGTGTCGCAAAAAGTGTGTGCGATAGTGCCTCAGACACTCGATGCAAACGAAGCAAGTGTGATAATTTTCTCGCAAGAGAAAGAGATGCTAAAAGTTAGAGCAACACAGCGATCGGTTGTTAAATTGTGGTCAACAACAGGGGTCTTGGTTGGCACATACGATTTGGATGGAGAGGGTTATATCTCGACCGAAGGATTGCATGGTATTTTTATTATAGAGGCGTTGATGAATGATGGTTCTCGTAAAGTAGAGAAAATTAATATTTTGTAAAAGATATTTTTATGAAAAATATTCTAATTGAAAAAATTAATGTTTTGTTGCTTGTGTTGTCTTGTTCGATGACACTGACTTTTGCGCAACAATATGCCGTAACTTTGCCATACGCATGTAGTTTTGAAGAAGCAGATTCGGCAGAGGTTCGTAATTGGGTTTTCAATGCAGGCACAGATGGTGTTAATTGCAATGACCAATGGATGGTGGGCGGTCTTGAGCATAATGACGGCAAGCAATCGCTATATATCTCATGTGATGGTGGCGTGAATGCAATGTATGGAGCGAAAAAGAATTTGGTGGTGGCCTATCGCGTGTTTGAGTTTAGTGAAAAGGTGTCGGTCGATATTACATTCGACTACAAACTATATGGAGCAGAAAATACATCGCAACTTTATGTAGGACTTATTGCAGAGACAGCAAATATTTTGTCGAATTCATCGGACGCAACATTGTCGCCACAGATGAAGAATCTTTTGCCAAATAAATTCTATCAAGCAATGAATTGGCAAACTCATACAATTCAAAATCAAACAATTCCAGCAGGAAGAAAGGTGAAATTGATTTTTGTGTGGGAAAATTTTAATACCGATACAGCAAAGGTTAACCCTATGGCACCATCGGTGGATAATGTGCAAATTACATTGTCGAATTGTAAAATGCCTTCTAAGTTGGACATGGAGTCGGAGTGTGGTGCTTTCACTGCGACATGGGTTGGTACATCTGATGAGTATGAATTCCAATACAGAAAAACAGGTAATCAGCACTGGACTACAATAAAAACAACAGCAACTTCGGCTCGCGTAGAAGAGATAGAAGAAGGCTTGTGGGATATGCGTGTTAGAGGTATTTGCAATATTGATACAATAAAACAGAAAAGTGCATATATAGCATTGAATGGTGCTGTTTGTTTCTGCCCAGATAATCACTGTATCAATTATGTAGATTTGCATGATGAAAGCGTTCTCTGTCAAACAGGTAATGTGGCGGCAGGTTTTTCTACATCGAGCGATCAGATATCTACTGTTGTTGATTTTGGTGCAAATAATCCGAATAGCCGTCATACTGTATATTGGGAAAAAGGTCAATATGACCCAAGAACAGGCGGAAAACTTAAGACTATACCTGATGGAGAGTTGGCATCTGTGAGATTGGGAAACTGGTTGAAAGGAGCAGAAGCAGAGCGTATTACGTATGAATACTATGTGAATCCTGCGTCTGATGTTATTTTGTTGATGAAATATGCAATTGTGTTGGAAAAACCAGCTCCAACCCACCAAGCTCCAGCATTTGAATTTAAAATTTTGGACCAAAATGGGAATGCTATAAGTTCGTGTGTTGAAGCTAATTTTTCGCCACATGATGAATATATTAAGTGGGAAAATTATACACCAGATTTTCGTTCGGGTTTTGATGAAATTGTATGGAAAGATTGGTCTTCTATTGGTGTAGATTTGCGTAATTACAAAGGTCAAACTATTAAAGTGCAGTTGACTACTCAAGACTGTGAGTTGACAGCGCACTGTGGATATGCTTACTTTACATTGGGTTGTATTGATGCAAGTATCAAGAGTACGTCGTGCGGTGATGATATTAATATTTCGCTTGTTGCTCCAGATGGCTTTAAGTACACTTGGTATCATTTAGATGATTATAATAAAGAGGTTTTTGATACAAACGAGAAAGAACTAAAAGTGCCATCGAATGACACTGCAACCTATTATTGTAGAATAGATTATCTCGATCAGTTGGGTTGTGATTTTACACTCCATACAGAGGTGCGTCCTCGTATTCCTTTTGCGAATTTTGATTATGAATGGATTCCTAATGGATGTAAAAACCAAGTTCGTTTCACTTCAAAGAGTGAGGTTTTGACTCGCATCAATGGCGTTGAGGTTCCTTCGGGAGAAAAAGTTGAAAATCATTATTGGACAATAAATGGGGAGGTTGTTAGTGAATTGACTACTTTTGTTTATGATGTTGATTCTATTGGAGAGACATTGAATTTGAACCTTTCTGTAGGTATTTCGGATAATCAGTGTATGGATGATTCGATATTTACAATTGTTGTTCCTGCGATTTATTCTGAACGCAATGTGATTGACACTACGATTTGCGATGGCGAATATGTAGCTACTAATTTTGGTATGTTTTTCTCTGATACAGTAGCGGTGCATGTGGAGAAAAGTCGCTGGTGTGGTTGTGATAGTATAACTGTGTTGGACTTGAAGGTGATGAGACAAGTGGAAGATACATATTTCAGTGATACAATATGCGGTAATGGTGTTTATGTATTTGAACCAATAGGTGTTGAAGTGGCGGAAACAGGTCAGCATGAATTTAGATTGACTTCTCAGTGGGGTTGTGATAGTATTGTGATTCTGGATTTGGTCAGAATACCACAGGTGAATGCTTCTGTTGATGATGCGGTTAGAAATCTATGTGCAGATGAAAAAGAACTTAGAATAGAATATAATGTGCCTGCAGGAGAGCGTGGCCCATCTGAATATTCTGTGATTTTTGATGATTTTGCAAAACAAAATGGGTTTGTAGATGGTGATTTTATTGTTGGTAATGAGAATGTTTTTATCATAAATATACCAGATAATTGCAGACCAAATAGATATGCAGCAACAATTTTGCTTAAAGATACATCATCGTTGTGTGGTGATATTTCTATACCAGTGGAATTTGATGTCTATTATAGCTCTTCTATTATGGTGGCTAAGTTTGGTAATTTGATTACATTGTATGATGCAGAGAATAATGGAGGCTATTTGTTTGTAGATGGAGAATATAGATGGTTTAAAAATGGAGAAGAGTTGATAGGAGAAAACCAATCATACTATTATCTTCCAGATGGAGAAAGTTTTAATCCTGATGATTGTTTCTATATGATTGTTAAGCGAGCAGATGATGGAGTGGTGATGCAAACATGTGAAATATGCCCAGGCGGAAGAACTTTTGTTGATGATGTGTTGGCGGAAGATGGAGTTTGTCTTGGAAATACAATATTAGAACCATCTCAAAGAATAAAAATAGAGAATTTTGATAATGGTTATGTAAATATTTATACTGTGTCGGGACAATTGGTTTATTCATATAAAGTTTTGTCTGAAGATACAGATATTTATGCACCTCAACAATCAGGTGTGTATATGTTGCAAATCGTAACAAATAATGATTTGAAAGTATATAAAATTAAAATCAAATAATACATTTATTAACTAACCTAAAAAACACAAAAAATGAAAAAATGTTTACATTTTGTAGTAATTCTTGTGCTATCTTTGTTTGTCACTTCTGTTAGTGCGCAAAACTTGGGATATGTACTTGAAGAGGATTTTGAAAAAGGAATTCCTACTACATGGACACAAGAAAAAGTTTTTGGTGATTTTTCTTGGACAGTTGAGTCAGGTAGCCTCAAATATCCAAATGGAACAGCCAAAGGAACAAAACGTGTAGCTTTTCGTAATGAAACACGACAAACTACAGGTGCGATTACACGTTTGATATCTCCAGTTATGGATTTATCAGAAGTGTTTCAACCAATTTTGTGTTTTGCGCATGCGCAAGACAAGTGGACTGGCGATTTTGACACTCTTCGTGTATATTATCGTACATCAGAATCAGGTCGTTGGATTGAACTTAAAAAATTCGATCAACATATTGCTCGTTGGCAACGCGACACTATTTATCTCACATCTGTGACAAAAACTTATCAAATTGCTTTTGAAGCTACAGATAACCTTGGTCATGGTATAGTGTTGGATGATGTAGTTGTTCGTTCGGCTCCAAATTGTGCTCAACCATTCAACTTGATGATAACTAATGTTAAAAATCAAGGCGCAACATTGAGCTGGATTGCTTCGTTCGATGCTTCTGAATTGTATCTTAAAGTGAGTACAACTCCACTTACTGCAGCTCAACTTAACGATAAGAGCTTCAAGGCAGATGCAATTAATGCAACTATTGATGGTGCAGAGATTGAATATCAAATGAAGGGTCTTGTTCAGGGAACAAAATATTATGTTTATCTCCAATCTAATTGCGACGGTGAATTGAGTGAATGGAGTGAAGTTGTTGAATTTACAACAACAACATCTCTTGAATTGCCATACTATCAAAATTTCAATATGAAATATCAACCTGGTGTTGTATCTTATTTGCCTTATTGGGTTGCTGTTTGTGGCGAATTTGATGGTTTGACAGATTATGAGCCATTTATCAATACATTTTCAGCTCCAGCAGATTGTTATGCTTTTTCGCCAGATGCAACAGCCTCGTTGTTCTTTATGGGTTCACGTAGTACTAATAGTGATATTCCTGCAGGTAAATGGAATTATATTGCATCTCCAGAGGTAGTTGTAGATAATATCAATAAAGTACAAGTATCTTTTTGGACAACTCGTTATAATTCAACACAAGGTTCGTTGGTTCAACAAATTATAGTTGGGGTTATGACAGACCCTTCAGATAAATCAACTTTTGTTGCTGTGGATACAGTAGTAGTTTCAAGCTACCGTGTGTTTGAAGAATTTATTGTTCGTCTTGATAGCTATAAAGGAGAAGGTAAACACATTGCATTTATGTCAGACTTTGATGTGCCAAATAAGTTCATCATGGATGACTTGCGCATTGAAGCGATACCTACAACAGATAAAGCTCAAATCAAAGCTACATTGCCAGCTGCTTCAACAATCAAGGTGAACTTTGTTGATCAAAGTGAAAAATATGAAGTGGTTGTTTTGAAAGAGAAAGTGACTAAAACAGATGTGCTTGATACATTGTCAACTGTAGTTAAACGTGAAGTGTTTACAGCAGCTCCATGCTTAGTTGAAGGTCTTGATAATCTTACACTTTATTATGTTTATGCACGTCATATCAATGGTGAAGAAAAAGGTCGTTGGAGTAATGCCTGCCAAGTTCGTACTCATGATTTGGTGAAGACTTTACCTTATAAAATGACATTTAATATTGATGTTAATAATGATTCTACATTCTATCACCCAGATGCAGATAAAGCATATCGTATTAGTAATGATGTATTGTTTAAATCAAATCGTTTGACACCTCCATATATTGATAATAATGGAGATTTGTTTATTACAGCTAATAGAGTTGGCGATTATAACTATGTGATTTTCCCACAAGTTGAGAAAAAAGAGGGTGTGCGTGTGGAACTTGAAGCTCGCACAGAATTTTTGGCAACTGGTTATTTTGGTATTATTGAAGTTGGGTTAGCTACAGATGCGATGGATGAATCAACATATCAATTTGAAAGAACAATAGAATTAGTAGCAGATGTTAAAAAGTATAAATTTGATTTTGAATCGTTCAAATCAGAAGGTAATTTCCTTGTGATTAAAGTTGATGACCGTGGACTTAAAGCATTCATGGAAAATGATGTTCGTATCTCAGAAGTGTTGTTTACAGATGCTCCTGATTGTATTGAGCCAGCTATGTTTACTACAGAAGAGATGTCGGCAACATCAGTAAAACTTACTTGGGATGCAGGTGAAGTTACATCTTGGAATGTTCGTCTTTCAAGAAGTCGCGTAAGTGAAAGCAATTTGAATAATCCTGACTATGCTAATTTTGACACAGCATTTGTTGCAACAACAAATTCTGTAGTGTTTGAAAATCTTGAACCTGGTTCGGTAACATACTATTATTATGTACAACCAATTTGTGGTGAAGCTGTAGGTTTCTGGAGTGTTGAAGGTTCGTTCAAAACAGGTTGTCGTTTGGTAGAATCTTTGCCATACGTTCAAAATTTTGACGATGCAAAATATGCTGTGGGTAATACAGTTTCTCCATTTGGAGTTCCTTGTATGTTCTCAACTCTTTCTGAGATTGAAACAGCAGGAGAAAATGGTCCGATGTTTATTTACTATCCATATTTGACAAGCGACCAAAGTGCAAGCGCAAATAATTCACTTTATATGGCAGCATCGGCAGATACAGCAGATATGTATTCTGCATATGCATCGTATGTTGCATTCCCTAAATTTAACACAGAAAGTGTAAGCAAATTGCAAATTACAATGAAATTGCGTGCTGCTTCACGTGGTGATAAATTAGAGGTTGGTGTTATGACAGACCCAAATGATATCAAAACATTTGAGCTTGTAGAAGATATTACTTTGCCTCGTATTAATGAATGGGTTGACTATTATGTAACACTTGATTCGTATAAAGGAAATGGTGAATATATAGCGTTGCGTATGGCAAAAGCTGCATCTCCAATGTCTATGTTTGTTGATAATGTGCGTATTGAAAATATCATCGCATGTAATATGCCTCAAAATCTTGCATCGGAAGCAGCAGACGTTACAGCGAAATTGTCATGGAAAGGCGCACAAGAGAAAAAATGGCGTCTTGTAGTTGCAACGGCTAATTCTTTGACAGCTGAAGGTCTTGATACAGTAGTTGTCGGTAGCAATAATGTTGTTTTTGCTGGTGATGTTACTTCAAATCCTTATACACTTACAGATTTAGCTACTCAAACTACTTATTATTGGTGGATTAAATCTATATGTAATGAACAATCTTCTTCTGATTGGTCAGATGTAAATACATTTACAACATTGTGTGAGTTGAAAACTGCAGGAGAGATGGGAGTAGAAGACTTTGAAAGTTATACAGTAAATAAAGCTCCAGGAGGATGTTGGGTTGTAGGTAATAAGCAATCTACAGCATCATCTTATATACCAAGTGTAAAACAATCAACATCAACACCTCCTGTTAAAGGGTTGTATTTCCAATCAGTAGTATCTTCTACAGCAGCAAATGGAGCATATGCTATTATGCCTCAAATTAATGTTGATCAAATTACTAGATTGAGAGTTAAATTTAGTGTAGGAACAACATCTTCTACTTATGTTAGTCCTCAGTATGCACACTCTATGACAATTGGTATCATTACTGATCCTAAAGATTTGTCGACATTTACTGCTGTTGAAACTGTAGATGTTCCTTCTGCAATGACAGATTTAGAAGTTCGTTTTGATAAATATGTTGGTGATGCTAATGGTAATTTTGGTAAATATGTAATGTTCTTGTCGGAATTTGATAAAGATAATCGTGCTTACGTAGATAACATTTCTTTTGATACAATTCCAGAGTGTGTATCTCCTGTAGTAGTGGTTGATTCGGTAACGACAAGTAAGATTTATATAACACTTGAAGGTGCTGGATCTAAGAGCCAAGTACGTTATGTGGTAAATGGCCAAGCTGATACTATCTTTGCAGAAGGTAATAAAGTAGTTATTGAGAACTTGAAGATGGCAGAATCATGTGATATTTATGCTAATACATTGTGTGAAGGTGATGAATATAGCCCATGGTCTAATGTTGTTAAGGTGTCAACAGGTTGTGAGCCAACTGTGGCTATTCCATTTGCAGAAGATTTCGAATCTAACCCAACAGCAGGAGCATATTATCAACCAGCTTGCTGGTATACATATTATCCTGTAGCAGGAAAAGAAACACAATATCCTTATGTTTATGCGTCAGGATTTAGCGGTAAGGGTGTTTATGTATATTGCAATGGCGATGGACAAAATAGTTATCTTGTGTCACGCGAATTGCTAATTGATAGTTTGAGCCGTTGTCAAGTGTCGTTTATGGCGAAAGCATCAGGTGCAGGTAAAGCTATTGTTGTTGGTGTTGTTAGTGATGTTTCTTCACCTTCACAATTGGCTGCTACATTTGAGCCTATTGATACGATTAAACCAAGCAATAGTGCATACGAAAAAGTTTTGATTTTGTTGTCTGATTACAAAGGTGGTGCTAAACATGTGGCATTCATGGCAGACTATCTTGCAAATGGTAGTGGTACAGGTGGTGCATATCTTGACAATATCTCAGTAGAGTTG
>JAFYMM010000140.1 GCA_017550055.1 Paludibacteraceae bacterium | reverse complement strand
ACAATTAGTAAAATTTGTGGGAGAAAAAAATCCGTGAGAAATAAAATATCACGTAGCAACCCTCAAGCAACCTTCAAGCAAGAAAACCTACAACACACATACAAAAAAAAGTTCAACACTCAAATAAATTTGATGTTGAACCTTTTTTGTTTTTATACCCTGCGCTACGCACAAAGTCTTGTTTCTTTCTTTGAGGTTTGCTCTCGATTAACCACGTTTTTCAGCGATACGAGCAGCTTTACCTGTAAGGTTACGGAGGTAATACAATTTAGCACGACGTACTTTACCAATTTTGTTAACCTCGATTTTGTCGATAAATGGAGAGTTCATAGGGAAGATACGTTCTACACCTACGTTGTCTGACATTTTACGAACTGTGAAGCGTTTTGTTGCACCGTGACCTGTAATTTTGATAACTACACCACGATAACGTTGAATACGCTCTTTGTTACCCTCTTTAATACGGTAATCTACTGTAATAGTGTCTCCACTTTTGAATGTTGGGAGATTGTTCTCTACTGCAAAAGCTTGTTCTGCAATTTTAATAAAATCCATTGTCAATGAATGATTTAAGAGTAAATAATTGTACAGCATTCACGAGGTTCACTATTCCCCATCAGCGGCTACACATAACGGGCGCAAAGTTACAACTTTTTTTTCATTCCCACAACATTTTAACTCAAAAGTTGAAATTTAATAACCCAAACCACTCAAACTACACTCCTAAAGTATTACACACCAACACCTTAACCCCTAAAACAAAAAAGTAGTAAGCCCTTCGACCTACTACTTTTCACATATATCTCATTAAAAGATTATTGCAAACGGAACGATACTGGTACAGTAAATTTACAAGAAACCTCTTTACCACGTTGTTTACCAGGTTTCCATTTAGGCATATTTTCAATCAAACGAACAGCCTCTTTATCCAAAGATTTATCCACACCACGCACAACTACGATGTCGCGAATAGAACCATCTCTCCACACTGTGAACTGACAGATTACACGACCTTGAATACCGTTTTCTGCTGCCACAACTGGGTAACGCACGTTGTCAGAGAAATATTTCATCAATTTAGCCATACCACCTGGGAACTCAGGTTGCTCTTCTACAACCAAGAATACCTCTTCAATCTCTTCTTCTTCCTCTTCCTCTTCGATGACTACTTGTTTAATTTCTACAGCCTCTTTTGTATCTTCTGTTGAGAAATTAACCTCTTCTGTTTCAACATCGTCTTCCACAATCTTAATTTCTTCGATTACTTCAGGAACCTCTTCTGGTTCTGGAGGTGGTGGAGGTGTTTCCTCTTGGAATGTTTGGTCAATTTGAATTTCTTCCTCAATAAGGAAATCTTCATTGTCTGCTTCGTGAACTGTAATTTCACGTTGTGTCCACTCAAAAGCGGTGTACAAAATAGCCAATGCTACAATCAACCCCATAAAGATAAAGGTCAATCGTTTGTCTTCCAAATTGGCTTTTGGCGATTTTTTTATTTCCATAATTATTATTGTTTATTTTTATGCAGAATAACTTCGCAAATGTACACATTTTTTTTCAAATAACACACTCTTTTTCGATTTTTTTGTTTTCAATACTTTTCTCGCAATTTAAATAGCTGATTTTTCAATCTTTAAGCAAACCGCACCACCACTTTACACCTAAATATTCACAATAAAAAAACTAAAACACACTAACATCCAACACTAAAATACAATGAAAAACATCAAAAATATTCTATTTTAAAGGTTATTTTTCCGATTTATATCATATTTCCACCATTTTTTTGTATCTTTGCAATACTATTTAAAATCAAATACAATGAACAACGAAACAATAAATCTCCTCGGAGCTCGAGTACATAATCTGAAAAATATCGACGTCTCAATCCCGCGCAATTCACTCACCGTAATCACAGGTCTCAGTGGCAGTGGCAAATCGTCTCTCGCTTTCGACACTATATATGCCGAAGGCCAACGTCGCTATATCGAAACCTTTTCGGCTTATGCGCGCCACTTCATCGGCAACATCGAACGCCCCGACATCGACGAAATCACAGGACTCAGTCCCGTAATTGCCATCGAGCAAAAAACCACAAACAAAAACCCTCGTTCTACTGTTGGCACCGTAACCGAAATCTACGACTTCCTCCGCCTTCTTTATGCCCGTGCAGGCGTTGCCTATAGCTACATCTCTGGCCAGCCAATGATTAAATATTCCGACGAACAAATCCTCGACCTTATACTCAAAGACTACGACAATCAAGCCATATACCTTCTTGCGCCAATAGTTCGTAATCGCAAAGGGCACTACAAAGAACTCTTCGAAAGCATCCGCAAAAAAGGCTACCCTAATGTCCGCGTCGATGGAGTAATGCAAGAAATCTATGCTGGCATGAAACTCGACCGCTACCACAATCACGATGTTGAGGTAGTTGTCGACAAACTAATTATCAAAGAAAAAGACACTCAACGCATCAAGAAAAGTATCGAAAAAACTATGGATATGGGCGAAGGAGTAATGATGATTCTCACTCGCGATTCCGACTCTACCCGTTTCCTTTCTCGGCATCTCATGGACCCTGCCACAGGTCTCTCATACAACGAACCTGCGCCTCACAATTTCTCTTTCAACACCCCTAAAGGCGCATGTCCTCATTGTAAAGGACTTGGCACTGTCAATCAAATCGATTTCGAAAAAATCATCCCCGACAAAAAACTATCGATTGCTGCTGGAGGCATCGCCCCTCTCGGCAAAGAAAAAAGCTCAATGATTTTCTGGCAAATCAATGCCATTGGCGAGAAGTATGGCTTCACCACCAAAACTCCTATCGACGAAATTCCAGAAGAAGGCCTCGATGAAATCCTCAATGGCTCTAACGAAGAACTTCTAATCTCCAATTCTGCCATTGGCAATGACACAAACTATCGCACTCGCTACGAGGGTCTTATACATTACATATCTCTTCAACAAGAAGACGGCTCATCTACCGAACAGCGTTGGGCTGACTCATTCTACACCCCTGTCATCTGTCCTCATTGCAACGGCACTCGCCTGAACAAAGAAGCTCTCAGTTTCCGCATTGCCGACAAGAATATCGCCGAACTTGCCAATATGCAACTCGACGATCTCTACGATTGGCTCCATACTGCCGAAACTCAAATGGACAAACGCCAACGCCAAATCGCTACCGAAATCGTAAAAGAAATACGCACTCGCCTCAAATTCCTTCTCGACGTAGGGCTTGGCTATCTCTCACTATCTCGTTCATCTGCTACTCTATCTGGTGGCGAAAGCCAACGCATACGCCTCGCCACTCAAATTGGTAGCCAACTCGTCAACGTGCTGTATATCCTCGACGAGCCAAGTATCGGTCTTCACCAGCGCGACAATATCCGCCTCATCAACTCGCTCAAGGAGCTTCGCGATGTGGGCAATTCTGTCATCGTTGTCGAACACGACGAGGATATGATGCGTGCTGCCGACTACATAGTCGATATGGGCCCTGGTGCAGGTCGCCTCGGTGGCGAAGTTGTATTCCAAGGCACATTCAAGGATATGCTAAAAACCAATTCGCTCACAGCGCGTTATCTCTCTGGCAAAAACTCTATT
>JAFYMM010000022.1 GCA_017550055.1 Paludibacteraceae bacterium | reverse complement strand
CAACTACCAAATCATCGCTGGTGAGCGTCGCTATCGTGCATCTAAGATAGTTGGATTAGAGAAAATTCCTGCCTATATTCGTGATGTTGATGATGGTCAAGTTATGGAGATGGCCCTTATCGAAAACATTCAACGCGAAGACTTGAATGCTATAGAAATTGCGTTGAGCTATAATAGCCTTGTAGCCACACTCAATCTCACACAAGAGGCTTTGGCTGAACGTGTTGGCAAAAAACGTGCAACTATTACCAACTATCTCCGTCTTCTCAAACTTCCTGCCGAAATTCAAATGGGATTGAAAAACAAGAAGATAGATATGGGTCATGCTCGTGCCCTCGTTAGTGTCGAAAATCCTGAAGTGATGCTAAATATCTATGCCCAAGTGCTTGCCGAAGGAGCATCTGTGCGTCGCACCGAAGAGCTAGTACGTTTGGCTTCAACTGACAATAACGAAGAAAAACCTCTTAAAAACGAAAAGCAACACACCTTTGTCCCTGAAGAATATGAAGCACTTTGCAAGGAATTGAACGAAAAATTCAATGCCAAAGTGAAACTTTCGTACAACGAAAAAGGCAAAGGCAAGGTAACAATACCATTTGATTCAGACGACGATTTGATGCGCCTAATGTCATTGTTTGATAAAATATAAGACTTCAATATGCTGAATTGTTGCAAATTGTATATATTACTATTTTTTGTGTTTGTAGTAGGCTTGCTACAAGCACAATCCGACAATTCACAATTACTATCTGACACAACGCTATTTTCTACTCAATCCTCTTTAATCTCTAACACTCAATTCACAACTCTCAACCCACAGTTAGAGACAGAAAAAGCCTCATCTCTACAAGAAGATTCTATTCGTTTAGCTAAACAAATGCGTAGAGAGCAACGGGCTTTAGACCAAGCTAATTTCAAACCTGACCCTAATAAGAGTCTTTGGTTAGGATTAACTTTTCCGGGTGCTGGTCAAATTTATAACCGTAAATATTGGAAATTGCCAATAATATATGGGGGTGCAATGGGTGTAGCGTATGCTGTTTCATACTATGGCGGACATTATAACGATTATATGAAAGGCTATCGCGATTATTTAGATTCTGACCCTAACACAAATTATCATCTTGAATTAATACCTCAAGGCTATCCCGAATCAAGTGCCGGAAATTATGTGAAAAATCGTGTAAACTCATATCGCCGTTATCGAGATATATTCATAGTCGTTGGTGTAGCAGTCTATGCTTTGTCTGTTATAGATGCCTATGTCGATGCCCAATTAGCTGATTTTGACATTAGTACGGACTTATCTATGAAAGTACGTCCAAAATTAGATATAGAACAACACACAGGCAAACCAACTGCTGGTTGTCAAATGCAAATCTATTTTTAATCATACTTATTTTCCTGATTATGAGCAAAAAAATTATTTATATCCTTTTTCTTATCTTTTCTTGTGGCTCTATCGTAGCACAAGAGGCTATCGACACTCTCAATGTTGAGTCTGATTTGCTTTCTATTTCAGAGGCCGATTCTTCTTTGTTGTTTTTTTCTGACTCTATTTCCGACTCTTTAGTTGTCTCACAAACTATTGCGCCACTACCTTTCGACACTATTCTTCACAACTATTTCCTCGAAAAAGCTTTCCAAATCGATTGCGAGCGCACTGACAGTGGGGCTGTATATTACTCCGACTCTGTGTATATGGCTCGTTTACAATCTTTGCCTCACGTTATGGAAATGACTTATAACAAAGTAGTTAAGTCATGTATCGAACGATATGCCCGTTGTCCTAAAGATGTAGGCTATATGCTTGGTATAGGTAACACCTATTATTTTCCAATGTTCGAAGAGGCTTTGGAGCGACACAATGTACCACTCGAACTCAAATATTTGCCAGTGATTGAAAGTGCCCTTAATGCAAAAGCAAAATCACCCGTAGGTGCTATGGGTCTATGGCAATTCATGGTGGGAACAGGCAAAATCTATGGCCTTGAGGTGAATAGCATGGTCGACGAACGTCGCGACCCTCGCAAAGCTTCCGATGCTGCTGCACGCTATCTTGCCGATCTTTACAAACGCTATAACGATTGGCATCTTGTCATTGCCGCATACAACTGCGGTCCTGGCAATGTATCTAAAGCTATTCGTATTGCCAATGGTAAACAAAATTTCTGGGAAATTTACCCATATCTCCCACGCGAAACACGTAGCTATGTGCCTCTTTTCATTGCGGCTAACTACATCATGAACTTCTACGAACATCACAATATGTGCCCTGCCACTCCTTTATTCAACTATGCGACAGACACAGTGATGATTTCCGATCGTGTTCACCTTCAACAAATTGCCGAAAAAGTAGGTATTTCGTTAGACGAACTCAAATTCCTCAATCCACAATATCGCTACGACATAATCCCTGGCAATATCAAGCCATACCCACTTGTCGTACCTTTCGAACACGTCAATTCATACGCCCTCAATCGCGATAGCATTTTAGCACATAAACCTGAATTGGCTAAACGTGAAATAAAATTCGAACCATCTGAAGGTGAAGTTGTTTACTATAAAGTAAAGAGCGGAGACACTCTCGGCGGTATTGCAAAAAAATATAGAGTTTCGGTCAAAAACCTCCAAAAATGGAATAAACTTAGCTCCACAACAATACATATAGGACAAAAACTTCGAATTTATAAGTAAATATTTGTTAGATGGTATAATATTTGTTAATTAAGAGTTAACATCTTGAAGTCATAATCATATATGGAAAAAAAATATCATTCTATAAAAGAGGTATCCGAGATGCTTAATTTGCCACAATCCACTTTGCGATTTTGGGAAAAAGAGATAGATATTCTTGAACCAAACAAATCAAAAGGTGGCACACGTCGTTATATCCAAAAAGATATCGACCTTCTACAGCAAATCAAGTTCTTAATAGAAGAACAACATCTAACTCTTGCAGGTGTCAATGAGCGTCTATCCAATCACCGAGAAGTTGATGAAAAACGTATAAAAGTAATAGAAACATTAGAGTCAGTACGCAAAGAACTAATGGCAATACGCCTCGAACTAAACGGACATGAAGCCCTCGCTTCCGAAACTATAGTTGACTAACTTTTACCTTACTTCTCCATACCCTCTTCATAGGATAACCATACCTTCACCATACCTTCAAAACAAATTCAAAGCTATATGAAAAAGGCATTATTTCTATTTTTCTCGCTTATTTTATTAATGGGATGCGCCCCAAAAGCCGAGCAAACCGCATCTTCAGCACCTCGCAAACCCAAAAACATAATCTATATGATTGGCGATGGCATGGGTCTAAACCAAGTCTATGCTGCCATGACAGCCAACGGCGGAACACTCAATATCGAACGTTGCACACACACTGGTATAGCAAAAACCTACTCTGCCAACTCATATATAACAGATTCAGCTGCAGGAGGCACTGCCCTTGCCACAGGCTCTAAAACCAACAACGGCATGATTGGCATGAATGCCGACTCTATAGCCGTAAAATCAATACTCGAATCAGCCGAAGAAGCAGATATGGCTACAGGCCTCATTGCCACCGTACGCATCACACATGCCACACCTGCATCGTTCTATGCCCACCAAATCTCTCGCAGTATGTACGAAGAAATTGCAGCCGAAATGCTTACCTCTGGCGTAGATTTCTTTGTTGGAGGTGGACGCAACAACTTCGAAAATCGCAACGACTCTCTCAACTATTCCGATTCTCTCCGCAATGCCAATTACAACATAGTCTACTCAATAGATTCAATTGAAGCACCTGTTTTATTACCTTTCGGAGCACTTTGTGCCGACGTAGATATGCCACAAGCTCACGAGCGAGGCAACTTTCTCCCACAAGCAGTAGATTTGGCTATCAAATCATTAGATGCACGTGGCGAAGGCTTCTTCCTCATGGTCGAAGGCTCACAAATCGATTATCAAGGGCATGGCAATAATACACAAGGAGTTGTCAATGAGATGTTAGACTTCGACCGTGCCATCAAAATAGCCCTCGACTTTGCTGAACGCAATGGAGAAACCCTTGTAGTAATCACTGCCGACCACGAAACTGGCGGTATGACAATCATAAATGGCTCATACTCCGACAAAACAATCGAAGCCCAATTCAATACTGGAGGCCACACAGGCACAATGGTACCAATCTACTCCTTTGGTCCACAAGCAGATAAATTCACTGGTATTATGGAAAATACAAAAATACCACTCCTAATAAAAGAAGCTTTAGAATTACAATAGAAAGAGGTGCAATCAATATTGCACCTCTTTCTATTTAATATCCCATTTATACGCTCATAAATTGGCTCTATTGAAGTCTTTTCTTATTTGCTCACGAAGGTCTTCAAGTGAAGAAAAACGTTGCTCATGGCGCAAAAAACGCAAAAAACGCAACTCTAATTCCTCTCCATATAACTCTGCACCTTCATATTCTATAATATGGACCTCTATAGTACGCTTATCTCCCGAAACTGTAGGACGTGTACCTATATTCAATACTCCCCTATATTCTCTATCGCCTACAACAACTTCTACAACATAAACTCCATCAGATGGTATCAATTTCAATGAATCAATCTGTAAGTTTGCTGTAGGAAATCCTATTTGACGACCTATTTTCTGACCTTCTACTACCCTACCTTTAACAAAATATTTATAACCTAAAAACTTATTAGCCAAAGGTATATCCCACAATTCTAATGCACGACGCACTTTTGAACTACTCACCATCACCTCACTCTCACTAAAACCATCGCAACGCTTAACCTCAACACCTATTTGCTTGCCATAAGCAACGTACTCGTCAAACGAAGTACCTCTATCGCTACCAAATCGATGGTCATAGCCCATCAACAACACTTTAACATCGTGATGCTCAACAAGTAATTGCATAAATTCACGCGATGTAAGTTTTGACAACTTATCATCAAATTGCAACATAACTACCTCATCAACACCTTTTTGTTTAAGTAAATCAACCTTCTCGTCAGAGAGGGTCAATTGTTTCAAAGCACAATTAGGGTCGAAAAACAATCGTGGATGATTGGCAAATGTAACAACTACAGATTGCATACCTCTTTGCTGAGCTTCTGATTTTAATTGCTCTAACAGATAGTTATGCCCCAAGTGTACACCATCGAAAAATCCAATAGTAGCTACTTTACTCATTGTTTTTTAGCGTCAATACGTTTTGTAATTATCTCATAAAGAATAAGTCCCACAGCAGCAGCTACACCAATGGCAGCAAAATAATACCAAATATAGTGAGCATTAGTAGATGCTTCGAGCCAAGCCTCACGAGTTTCGAATAATTTTGGATCGGGACAATATTTTTGCAATAATACGCCTGACAAACCAAAACCTATAATAGACGAGAAAAACGAATCTAACTGACTAAAACCAAGATACATACCTTCTTCTCCCTTAGGAGCTTGAAGAGAGAAATACTCTAAATAACGCGGTGTGATGAAACATTCACACAAACCTTGCAACATAATACCTACGACCAACATAAGTGTAATAGGGTGCATGCCAAGAATAGGCTCACTACCAAGGAGATTACCTGTTGACATAACCAAGGCTGCAACTGGAACTAAAATCATACCCACTACCATAGAGGTTAGAGCTGTATAACGTGACATCCATTTTGTAATCAAATTGACCATCAATACAACTACCAACGGATTGACATTAGCAATCCAACCTGGTTTTGCTGCTTCGCCTGCCATACGGATAACATACTTAGGCATAGTGGCATACAACTGTTGTTGACACATCCAGAAACCTGAAGCAATAAAGATAAATATCAACAAACGTTTGTTAGTCAAACCTTTCCATAAACCTTGCCAAACTTCACGCATTGTTTTATTCTCTCCCTCAGTGTTAACCGAATGATACATAAAAATAATCAACAATAAAGCAATGAGACACAATGCAGTAGAGAAAAAGTTGACATAGATATAGGCACGCTCGCCAATCCAAGAGCGTAGTGGGTCTATAACTGTTTTGCCACTGAAGGCACCAATATTGACCAAAGTGTAGAAAATAGAGTAGCCTCGAGCACGTGTTTCGGTAGTTGTTTCACGTGCAACAGAAGCACGAATTAAACTACGAATGAAACTACCTCCTACGACCATAATCAACATGATTGGTATAACCAACCATTTGAGCGGGCTTTCGTGCAAACCAAAATATTGATTTTCGGTGATAACATTAGCAACTAGAGCTTTTGCACCCTCTGGAGCATCGGCATAATGTACTAATCCAAGACCTTCGAGCATAAATGGCAATACACCTAATAATAAATAACCAATAGGCATCATAGTGAAGGCTATAATCATTGCTTTGCGATAACCAATTTTGTCGGCATAGGCACCTGTGAAAATTGGCAATAGATACATCAACGCCGAAAATCCACCAGAAATAAATCCGGCTTCGATATCACTAAAGCCAAGAATATTCGACAAATAAAATGTGATGGCTATGAATAGCGCATAGTAGGCCGTACGCTCGAGCATCTCGGCAACATTGGCTGTCCAGAAAGCAGCCGAAAATTTTAGTTTTTGAGTTTTTTGTTCCATATAATAGATTTTTTATTTTTACAGATAAATACACACTGAGAGTGTGTGTCTGTTTACTAAGGAGCAGTATGCTTGCACCTTGCTAGAGGGTAAGGTAATTTTTGGACTTTGATACACACTGTGAGTGTGTATTCAGAAAGTAAATTTTTTTAGAAAAACTATTAAATCTACACCAAAAAACAAGCCCAGATACCAACCATTATAAAAATATTCGATTCTCAAGGCTCCATTTTTGGATGAAAATGTGTGTAAACTACTGAAGCTCTTGATTTTCCTATCACTTCAGAAATTTCAACTTCAGAAGCCAAAGAGATTCGTTTTACCGATTTGAAGTGCTTTAAGAGCAAATTTTTAGTTTTTTCGCCCACACCAACAATTTTATCAAGCTCTGAACGTGTTTGACCTTTACTACGCTTGTCGCGATGGAAAGTGATAGCAAATCGGTGGACTTCATCTTGCACCGAAGCAAGAAATTTGAATAATGTATCAGTTGGTTTCAATCCAACCGAACGCGGTGGAAAACCAACCAACACCTCAGATGTATGGTGCTTATCATTTTTAGCCAAACCTGCAATTGCAATATTTAGGCCTAATTCATCTTCAACAACTCGACGCACAATCTCCATCTGACCTTTGCCTCCATCAGTCAAAATTAAGTCGGGTAGGGTAGTGCCTTCTTCAATCATACGACTATAACGACGATGCACAACCTCTGCCATTGAGGCATAATCATCGGGGCCTTCTACCGTTTTTATAATATATTTTCGATAGTCTTTTTTCGATGGTTTCGCCATTTTATAAACAACACATGCTGCTACGGCATCGCTACCTGAAATGTTAGAATTATCGAAACATTCGATATGTTGAGGCAATTTTTCGAGATATAATCGTTCTTGTATCTCTTTCAACAAACGTACTTGACGCTGTTCAGGATTCAACTTCTCACTTTGCTTATATTTATCAACACGATATTGCTTAACATTTTGAATACTAAGGTCTAAGAGTTTTTTCTTATCTCCTTTTTGAGGTATAATAAAATTAACCTTATCTAATTCTATATCAGGCATAAAAGGTACAATAATCTCACGAGAAATACTCTTAAAACGCTCACGCAACTCGACAATTGCCAACGAAAGTATCTCTTCTTTTGGCTCATCAAGTGTTTTTTTGTATTCAATAGTAAATCCTTGCACTACTGAACCACCAGCTATACGCAATATATTGATATAAGCAGAAGATTCGTCTTCGTCGTAACCAAAAACATCTATGTCATTATCGCTTGTAGTTGTAATAACTGTTTTTGATTGATATTTTACGATTAAATCGTACTTTTCTTTAATTTTTTGAGCCTCTTCAAATTTATATTCAGCAGCCAATTGTTGCATCTGCTGCATGAGATAATCAGTAATAATATGAGAACGACCTTTGGCTATTTCACGAATTTCATCAATAAATTTTTGATATTCTTCTTGCGATTGATGACCAACACATGGAGCTAAACAGTTTTTTATATGATACTGCAAACAGACATCGTATTTATGTGATTGTATTCCTTGTTCGGTCAATGAATGCTTACATGTACGAATAGGGTAGAGTTCGCGTATAAGTTCAAGCAAAAGATCGAGAGTCCAACTACTAGGATAAGGACCAAAATAATCGGCACCACGCACTACATTTCGAGTCTTGAAAACTCGAGGAAATGGCTCTTTTGTGATACACAACCACGGATAAGTTTTACCATCTTTTAAGAGAATATTATATCGTGGTTGATATTTTTTTATAAGATTATTTTCTAATAATAGAGCATCAGCTTCGGTATTTACACAAATATATTTTATATCTGCAATATTACTAACTAATATATTAGTTTTGGCAGAATCATGTACCTTGTTAAAATACGATGAAACCCTACGTTTTAGATTTTTTGCTTTACCTACATAGATAATTTTACCTTCTGAATTAAAGTATTGATATACTCCAGGCGTGGAAGGTAGCACAGAAATAATCT
>JAFYMM010000139.1 GCA_017550055.1 Paludibacteraceae bacterium | reverse complement strand
CTACTATGAAGGAAGTATCTTTCAAAGTGGATGTTAAGGTTCCTGAAGCTACAGAACTTCAAAAACTCGAAAAGAAATCTCTTACTCGTTACATCTATGTTGGTACTCCTATGAAAGAATACCAAAAGATGTATGGTAAAGAATCTCGCGTTCAGCTCGACGATGCATTCGCTGAAGTAGATGAAATCGAAATGTTCATCGAAAACGAACGTAATGCAATGAAAGAGAGCGACCAAGGTTTGCTCACAGTGTCAATCAAAGCTGACAAAGATACTAAAATGGGTATCATTACTGATATCAAACAAGCTCTTCGTCGCGCTCAAGCTCTTAAAATCAACTATGCGGCTACAAAACGTATGAGTTATTAAGATTTGCTTAAATATAACAAGAAAGAGGATTATCATTGGGTAGTCCTCTTTTTTTTATGAAAAATTATAAGTTATCTTTTGCTTATTATATATAATTTTTGTATCTTTGCAAATTATTAAAAGTAATAGATAATGATAAAATCGTTTTTTAAAGAAGTTGGTGCTTATTGCTTATTGATGAAGAAAACATTCTCTCGTCCTGACAATTGGCGTATGGTATTTAAGCAAGTACCAACAGAGATGGTGAAGCTAGGTGTAGATTCGGTGGGTATTATATTGATTATTTCGGTATTTATGGGTGTTATTATGACCATGCAAGTAGTGTTGAATACCGAAAACCCTATGTTGCCACGCTATACTACAGGTCTCATGTTGCGTGACACCTATTTGTTGGAGTTCTCTTCAACAATCATGTGTCTTTTGTTGGCAGGTAAGGTGGGTTCTAATATTGCTTCCGAGATAGGCTCTATGCGTGTATCTGAGCAAATCGATGCAATGGAGATAATGGGTGTCAATTCTGCTAATTATTTGATATTGCCTAAGGTATTAGGACTTGTATTGTTTATGCCCGTATTGGTTACATTCTGTGTGGCATTAGGTCTTTTAGGCGGTGCAGGTGTGGCTCAATTTACGGATTTAATTACTATGAGTGATTATATCTATGGTATTCAATATGCGTTCTACCCATTCTATTTTACTCAAGGTGTGATTAAGTCGTTGTTCTTTGGATTTATCATCTCTTCAGTATCTTCTTATTATGGCTATAATGCCTATGGTGGTGCATTGGCTGTAGGTCGTGCAAGTACACATGCTGTGGTGAATAGTAGTGTGATTATGCTCCTTGCCGACGTGGTATTGACCAAGATTATGCTCACTTAATAATGAGGAATTAGGAATTAGTAATCTTAATTATGAATTATGAATTGATAAAATGATAGAAGTTAAAAATTTACATAAGTCATTTGACGGGAAGAAGATATTAGAAGACATTTCGGCTCAATTTTTGAGTGGAAAGGTTAATCAAATTATAGGGCAGAGTGGTTCGGGTAAGACTGTATTTATGAAGTCGGTGATTGGGCTTTTCAGAGCAGAAGAGGGACAAGTGTTGTATGATGGACGTAATTTGGTGGAGATGTCGGGCCGAGAGGTGAAACTTTTGCGTCGCGAGGTAGGTATGTTGTTCCAAGGCTCAGCATTGTTTGATTCTCTTACAGTATTGGGCAATGTGATGTTTCCTCTCGAAATGTTCTCGAATATGACTCGCAAAGAGAAAGAAGAGAGAGCTAAATTTTGTCTTACACGCGTAAATCTTATGCCTGACAAATTTGGACTCTATCCAGGCGAGATAAGTGGAGGTATGCAGAAGCGTGTGGCTATTGCTCGTGCTATTGCTTTGAATCCACGCTATTTGTTTTGTGATGAGCCCAACTCTGGTCTCGACCCTGTAACATCGTTGGTTATAGATAAGTTGATAGAAGAGATTACCGAGGAGTATAATATTACTACCATTGTGAACACTCATGACATGAACTCCATAATGGAAACAGGGGCGCATATTATCTTGATTGAGAAGGGACATAAAGCATGGGAAGGCTCGAAAGACGATATTTTCACGTCTGACAATAAGTCGTTGAACGATTTTGTATTTGCATCGGATTTGTTCAAAAATGTAAAACGAGCAATAAATAATAAATGACCGTCGATTATCGACAAAAGAATATTAACCTTAAAAACTTTGAACTATGGAAAAAACACGTTACTCAGATGCTGAATTAGAAGAATTCAAAGCTATCATTTTAGAGAAATTAGCAAAAGCTCAAAAAGAATATGATGAGTTGCGCAGTGTTGTAAGTAATGCTGATGGTAATGATGTGAATGATACATCGCCTACATTCAAAACTCTCGAAGAGGGTGCTTTGACATTGGCTAAAGAGGCTCACGGACAGTTGGCTCAACGCCAAATGAAGTTTATCCAACACCTTCAAGCTGCTCTTATTCGCATCGAGAACAAGACATACGGCATTTGTCGTGAAACTGGTAAATTGATTCCAAAAGAACGTCTTCGCGCAGTGCCTCATGCTACTTTGAGTATCGAAGCTAAAAATAATAAAAAATAAGAAATGTCGAATATTAAAAAATATTTGCCACTGATAGTTTTATTGGTGGCTATTGTTGCGGACCAATGGTTGAAGTTCTATGTAAAACTCAATTTCACCTTGGGCGAGAGTGTGCATGTATTTGATTGGTTTCAAATCTTGTTTGTTGAAAATCCCGGTATGGCGTTTGGTTGGGAGTTGGGCAGCAAGTTGTTTCTGACAATATTCCGTATTGTTGTTTCTGGTGCTGTTGTGTGGTATTTGATTAAGCTGATGAAGGAAGAGTACAAATTGGGTTATCAAATCGTTATATCGTTGATTTTGGCAGGTGCTGTAGGCAATATCATCGATTGTGTCTGTTATGGTGTAATCTTTTCAGAAAGTACATATTTTGCAACAGCCGAGTTTATGCCAGAAGTAGGTTATGCCTCTTGGTTTATGGGCAAGGTGGTTGATATGTTCTATTTCCCATTGTTTACGTTTCCCGATTGGATGCCTTTGTTGGGTGGCGAAATATTTTTTAGCCCTATATTCAATTTAGCCGACAGTTACATTACGGTAGCCATCTTTGTGTTGATTATCTTTTATCACAAAGATTTTAACGACACAATAGAGCGATATACTAAGAGATAATAGATTACAGATAGCTGAAGACGATTACAGATGAAACGTATATGTACGTATATATTGCTTTTGTTGCTATTGTCGGGGTGCAGTATGCGTCCATGGGGCGTTTTGTCGCAGGACGATATGGTGGCTGTATTGCTTGATGTTCATATTGCTGAGGCGGCAATGAAGGTGGTTGATACAAGTGCAAAGCGCATAGAGAAGCAAGAGTATTATAATACGGTTTTTGAAAAACACCGCACTACAAAAGAGCAATTTGATAAGTCGTTGGATTGGTACGCTCGTCATCCCAAATTGTTGGCAAAGATCTATGACGAAGTGAAAATCGAGGCAGAGCGTTTGCAAGAGAGGGTAGAGGCATACGAATTTCATCCTGACGAAAAACCAACAAAAAAAGACTCTATTGCTACGTTCGATTTGTGGCATTGGGAGAGAGAGCGATTGCTCACTTTGGGCGAAGATAGCATTATTCCTATTGATTCTTTGCATTTTAGCATCACCGACAGCAATTATTTCTATAAATCAGAGTCGTTGCAATTATATTTAAAAATGCGTGTTTATGCGTCTGATACAGTGCTTTTCACTACACGTGTTATTTATCATTATTCCGATTCGTTGGTCGATACATTGCAATATGAGTCATTAGCCGATTCTATTTGTCGTCGTTATCGTTTCACTCAGATTATCCCAAGCTCTCGGAATATAGACAGTCTGTTTATAGAGTTTGTCGATTCTATACGCACAATCGAGAGTGTCGAGATTGATAGTGTCGAGCTTAATCGGGTTTACAACAAGTTCCTCTATCCAATGAATAGCGATATTCG
>JAFYMM010000138.1 GCA_017550055.1 Paludibacteraceae bacterium | reverse complement strand
GTTGATGGTGTAAATAAACGTAATTCGGCTATAGCAGAACAGTTGATGATGAAATTTGAGGAACTGAAAGCTGTGATT
The DNA here is from genome assembly GCA_017550055.1 of Paludibacteraceae bacterium. Taxonomy (GTDB): domain Bacteria; phylum Bacteroidota; class Bacteroidia; order Bacteroidales; family Paludibacteraceae; genus Aphodosoma. Next base: position 7,298 of record JAFYMM010000138.1, on the reverse strand, counting down.
TATGCTAAAATGGTGCAAAAGGTTGGTAATAAACGCTATTGGGAGCAATGGGCTGCCGATGTGGCAAAGATAGCAGAGCGTCATATTGCACGTATTAAAGAGCTGATTGATACCGACTCTAAAGCGCAACAGCTATTTGATAAATTTTTGATGGGATTGCATAAAAATATCAATCCTTCAGTTACTCGTGATACTGCCATAGAAATGTTGGCTCAACATCTTATTACTCAACCTGTTTTTGATGCATTATTTGAAAATTATAGTTTCACGCAAAATAATGCCATGTCAAAGTCGTTGGGTAAAATGATTGAACTGCTTAATGAACGAATAGATGAAGAAGATAATCGTAGTCTTGAACGTTTTTATAGAAGTGTACGTCAGCGAGCAGAGGGTATTGATAATGCTGAGGCTAAGCAGAAAATTATAGTTGAACTCTATGACAAATTCTTCCGTACTGCATTCCCGAAAGTTGTTGAGCAGTTGGGTATAGTTTATACTCCTGTCGAAGTCGTCGATTTCATTATTCATAGTGTTGAACATGTATTGAATGCCGAATTTGGTCGTTCGTTTACTGATGAGAATGTTAATGTGATTGACCCTTTCACTGGTACAGGTACATTCATTACTCGTCTATTGCAGAGTGGATTGATTAAACCTGAAGATTTAGAGCGTAAATATCTGAAAGAGATTAAAGCAAATGAAATTGTTCTTTTAGCTTATTACATTGCAAGTGTTAATATTGAGAATACTTTCCATGACCTTATGGGCGAGGGTACAGCCTATCGTTCGTTTGATGGCATTTGCCTCACTGATACATTCCAACTCGGAGAAGATGAGAATGAAGATAAACTATTTTCTGAATTATTTCCTCAAAATAGTAAACGAGTGCAAGCACAAAAACGCACTCCAATTCATGTCGTAATAGGCAATCCTCCTTATTCTGTAGGGCAAAAGTCAGCAAATGATAACGCTCAAAATCAATCATATCCAAAATTGGAGAAAAGAATAGAAAGTACATATGTAGCTCAAACTTCTGTAACTAATAAAAATTCTTTATATGATAGCTATATAAAAGCATTTCGTTGGGCAACAGACCGTCTTGATAAAAAATGTGGTGGTGTGATTGGATTTATAACAAATTCAGGGTGGATAGATAGTAATTCAGGGGAAGGATTTCGTAAGAGTATAGAAAAAGAGTTTTCTGCAATATATGTTTATAATCTGAAAGGTGCAATTCGTGGGCGTTCTGGTATTGCTGCAAAGAGGGAAGGACAAAATGTATTTGACATAATGACAGGTGTTGCGATAACTATTTTAGTTAGAAAACCAAACTATGAAGGTAAGGCAAAAATAAACTATTGTGAAATTGGAGATTTTTTATCTCGTAAAGATAAATTGTCTGAAATAGTTAAAGTTCATAGTATTGATTTATTGCCGTTTGTAAATTTAATACCTAATGAACATGGAGACTGGGTAAATCAACGCAAAGAAAAATTTTTAGAGTATATATTACTTGAGCCTGAAAGAAAATTTGATATAAGAAATACAAGTTTTTTTGTTGTAAATTCATGTGGGTTGAAAACTCAAAGAGATGCATGGACTTATAATTTTTCTATTGTTAGCTTAAAAGATATTGTTGAGAAAAGTATTGATTATTATAATCAAGAGAGGGTAAGTTTACATAATGGTTTAATATCAACAGTTGATTATTCTACAAATAGAATTAATTGGACAAGAGCAGTTTTAAGCGATATAAGTAAGAATAAAATTTATAATTTTAAAGATGTTGTTTTTGTTAAAGCAATGTATCGCCCTTTTTGTAAACAATGTTTGTGTTACTATAAGCCATTAAATGAAATGATGTATCAGATACCAAAATTGTTTCCATCAATTAATTATGAAAATTTAGTTATATCGGTTTCTTCGGTAGGAAGTAATAAAGGGGCTTCTGTTTTAATTTCAGATTGTATTGTTGATTTACATTTTAATGGAGATACTCAATGTTTCCCATTGTATTATTATGAAAAGCGAAATGTACAAGAGCAGACACTTTTTGATAATGTAGAGGATGAATATGTAAGGAGAGATGCGGTGAGTGATTTTATATTGAAACAAGCTCGTGCAATTTATGGTCCACGTGTGCAGAAAGAGGATATATTCTATTATGTGTATGGATTTTTACACTCTGAGAAATATCGTGAAACATTTGCTGCCGATTTGAAAAAGATGTTACCGCGTATTCCGCTTGTCGATTCGCCACAAGACTTTTGGGCTTTCAGTGAAGCTGGTCGCCGATTGGCTGATTTGCACCTCAATTATGAAACAATAGAGCCTTATCGGAAATGTATAACTGTGTTTGGTGCTTATGATAACATAAATTATTGTGTTGAAAAAATGCGTTTTGTTAATAAAGCGGATAAAACAAAAATTCAATATAATAACCAAATCACAATAGAAAAAATACCTCTTGAAGCATACGAATATGTAGTAAATGGTAAATCGGCAATAGAGTGGATTATGGAGCGTTATGCCATAACAACCGACAAAGCCAGTGGTATAACTAACGATCCAAACGATTGGGCAGATGAACAAAATAATCCAAAATATATATATAATTTGCTTTTAAGTATAATTAATGTAAGTGTGCAAACTGTTGAAATAGTGAAATCTTTGCCAGATGTGAAGTTTGATTAATTTTTTCTCGATTACACCCCGAAAAATCTATCAAAAATAACAGAAATTCCGATTATAATCGAAAAAATAAGTAAAAATTACTTGTTTTCTTGGTTATAATCGGAAATTTTATTACCTTTGCAAATTGAAAGATTGCATATATATAGTTGGGGTGGGAGAGGTGTGCGTTGTGTGGTAGTGGTTGAGTGATGTGATAGATAGGATGTAATTTATGTGTTAATGTGTCAATTTGAATAATAAAGATATAGAAATGAATAAAATTGTAAGAAAAGAACATTTCTCTGCAAATGTTGTGATGTTGGAGATTGAAGCTCCACTTATTGCAAAATCGCGTAAAGCGGGTCACTTTGTGATTGTTCGCGTTGATGAAGATGGCGAACGTATGCCTTTGACTATTGCAGATTCGGACGTTGCTCGTGGTACAATTACTCTTGTTGTGCAAAAAATGGGTGTGTCGTCAACTAAGTTGTGTAACTTGAATGTGGGCGATGAAGTGCTCGACCTTGTTGGCCCTCTTGGTAAGGCTACACATATCGAAAAATTTGGTACAGTAGTATGTGCTGGTGGTGGTGTAGGTGTTGCGCCTATGTTGCCTATTATCAAAGCGATGAAAGAGGCTGGTAACCGCGTTGTTTCTATTCTTGCTGGTCGTACTAAAGACCTTATTATTCTTGAAGAGCAAGTGCGCGAGTATAGCGATGAGGTGGTAATTATGACAGATGATGGCTCGTATGGCAATAAGGGTCTTATCACTCAAGGTGTTGAAGAGGTTATCAATCGCGAAAAAGTGGACTTGTGTGTGACTATTGGTCCTGCTGTGATGATGAAATTCGTTACTCTTTTGACTAAAAAATATGAAATCCCTACTGTTGCTTCGTTGAATACTATCATGGTGGATGGCACTGGTATGTGTGGTGCTTGCCGTGTGACTGTTGGTGGACAAACTAAGTTTGTTTGCGTTGATGGTCCTGAATTCGATGCGCATCAAGTAGATTTTGATGAAATGATGATGCGTCTTTCGGCTTATAAAGATGCAGAAGTAGAATCGTTTGAAAATTTCAAAAAATAATATGGAAAGAAGAAATGAGGCATGGCGCGAAGAATTGCGCACAGCAATGAAACCAAAAGAGCGTATGGCTATCGAGCGCGTGAAGATGAATGAGTTGGATGGTGAATATCGTAGTAAAAATTCGGAAGAGGTAAACCAAGGTCTTACTATGGAGCAGGCTTTGTTGGAGGCTAAACGCTGTCTTGACTGTCCTAACCCATCTTGTATGCAAGGTTGCCCTGTTAGCATCAATATCCCTACATTTATTAAAAATATCGAACGTGGCGAAATTCTTGAGGCTGCTAAAGTGTTGAAACAAACATCGGCTTTGCCTGCTGTTTGTGGTCGTGTGTGCCCTCAAGAGCGTCAATGCGAAAGCAAATGTATCCACACTAAAACTGGTAAACCAGCTGTGGCTATCGGTTATCTCGAACGTTTTGCGGCAGACTATGAACGTAATAGCGGTCAAATGGCAGTGCCTGAAGTTGCGGCTTCTAATGGCATCAAAATCGCGGTTGTAGGTTCGGGTCCTTGTGGGCTCTCTTTCGCTGGCGATATGGCTAAATTGGGCTATGATGTTACTGTGTTTGAAGCTCTCCACGAAATTGGTGGTGTGTTGAAATATGGTATTCCTGAATTCCGTTTGCCTAATAATATTGTTGATGTTGAAATTTGCAACCTTGAAAAAATGGGTGTGAAATTCATTAAAAACTGTATTGTTGGTAAAACAATTTCTTATGACCAATTGAAAGAAGAGGGCTTCCGTGCTATGTTTGTGGCTTCGGGTGCTGGTCTTCCTAACTTTATGAATATCCCTGGTGAAAACTTGATTGGTATTATGTCGTCTAACGAGTATCTCACTCGCGTGAACCTTATGGGTGCGGCTAAGGCTGAGAAAGATACACCAGTGTTGAAAGGCAAAAATGTGGCGGTTATCGGTGGTGGTAACACAGCTATGGACTCTGTTCGTACGGCTAAACGTCTTGGTGCTGAGCGTGCTATGATTGTTTATCGTCGTTCTGAAGAAGAGATGCCTGCTCGTCTTGAAGAGGTGAAACATGCTAAAGAAGAGGGTGTTGAATTCTTGACTTTGCACAACCCAATTGAATATAAAGGTGACGAGAGAGGTCGTGTAGCTCAAATGTTGCTTCAAAAAATGGCTTTGGGCGAACCAGATGCTTCAGGTCGTCGTAAACCAGAGGTTATTCCGGGCGCAATTGAAACAATCGATGTTGACGAAGTAATCGTTAGTGTGGGTGTGTCTCCAAATCCATTGATTCCAAGTGCTATTGAAGGTTTGGCTGTTACTCGTAAAGGTACTATCGAAGTGGGTGACGATACTTTGCAATCGTCAATCCCTACTATCTTTGCTGGTGGCGATATCGTGCGCGGTGGTGCTACTGTGATTTTGGCAATGGGCGATGGTCGTCGTGCTGCTGCAAGCATGCATGCTAAAATTCAAGCTGGAGAAATCTAAAATAATGCACAATGCAAAATTCATAATGCACAATTAGTTTTGGTTTTAGCGAAAATTTAATTATGCATTATGAATTGTAAATTGATAAAAAATGAATATTTGTGTATATTGTTCGTCATCTGATTTAGTGTGTGACGAATTCAAACAATTGGCAACCGAATTTGGTAAGTGGATGGCTAAGAGTGGTCATACGCTTGTTTATGGTGGTGCTACTGGTGGTTTGATGGGAGCTGTGGCGGAAGCTGCAGCTGACGCTGAAGGAGATATTGTTGGTATAATACCTGAATGTATTGTAGAAAAAGGTCGTAAGAGCGATTTGCCTACTGAATTGTTTGTGGTGGGTGATATGGCTGAACGTAAAACAATGATGAAGGAGTATGCTGATGTTTTTGTGGTATTTCCTGGCGGTTTCGGTACGCTTGATGAGATGTTTGATACAATATCGTCGTGTATGGTCGGCGAGCATGATAAACAAACTATCTTGTTCAATCCTGATAATTTTTGGATGGGGTTGTTGTTGCAACTCGACAAAATATTGAAAGAGGGATTGGGTTATAAATTTACTAGAAATGGTAATCTTAAGGTAGTTGATACTTTGGAGGAGTTGAAAGAGGCGATAATGATGAATGAAGAATTAATCTAAATAATCTAATAGTCTAATATTATGAATCTTTATTGGAAAAGTCTTTTTGGTGGTTTGATGTCAACTGCTAAGTATGAAGCTAAACTTCAGAAAGAAGCGGTGGACTATAAACGTTATCTTTTGATTAAAGAATCAAAAGAGTTGGAAGAATATAATGAACTTTATCAACAAGTTAAATCATCAAGTTTCAAGGAATTAAAACGTACGCTTGTTAGTCGTAAATATAAAGACACACAAGAGTATAGAGATATGTCTAAATTTAGAAAATTGGAAAAAAAATCTGAATTGAAGGTATATTTTGAGGTGTTAAATTCTAAAGATTTGGCTGATTATTTAGCGTTCAAAGAAACTCCAGAGTTTGTTTCATTGGCAAATCATGAGTTGGTGAAAAAATCGCCAGAACTCACTCAGTTGAAGAAATTTGAGAAATCAAAAGAATATAAAATCTACACTCGTTTCCACAATTCTTATGTCGTAAAAGAATATTTGGAATTAAAAGAGAAAGTTTCTCATCCTGATTTCCAAAAAAATAATGACTTTTGGTCAAATCCTAAACGCTGGGAAACAACAAAAGAGTATCAAGAAGAACAACGTTTTCATCAATTAGCTGATAATGACGATATCCGTTTCTATTTGAAACATAAATTGGAGGATTTCAAAACAGTTTCTGGCTATGAGCTAACTTTCGAAGATGATTTTAGTTGGAATTCGCTTGATTCTTCAAAATGGGAAGTTGGTTTCCATTATAAAAGCCCTGCTTTTGTTGGAAAACACTCTTTCGTGAACGAACAACAATCTAATAATAATGGTGAAAATGTTAGAGTTATCGCTGGTAATCTTCATATTGTAACAAAAGAGAAGAAAAATGAAGCTTTAGCTTGGCATCCAGAAAAAGGTTTCGTTCAAAAAGAATTTGATTATACATCTGATGTAATCCATGGTTGCAATGCTGTATGTCAAAAAGGTGGACTTTATCGTGCTAAAATGCGTTTTGACGGAGCAAAAGGTGTTACTCATGCTTTGTGGTTGAGAGGCGATGAAAAAACTCCACATATCAATATTTGTAAAGTAGATAATGGCGAAATTGAAGTAGGTATAGTTTGGAGCTCTAAATTTGAAACAAAATATTCTTCAACTCGCATTAAAGGTGTAAAATATTCTAACTTCTTTATTTATTCATTTGAATGGAATGAGAAAGAGTTGATATGGTATATTAATGATTTGGAAGTGTTCCGCACATCTAATTTCATGCCACAAGATGCTATGTATCCAATGATTAACTCTTTCATCGCTGAAGGTCAAAAAGGCGGAGAAGCAGACTTTGAAATTGATTATATCAGAGTTTATAAAAGAAAATAATCAAAAGGGTCTATTGTAAAATTGAAAAAAATGAAAAAAATTGTTTTTTAGATTTTACTTTTGGGCATTTTTATAGT
>JAFYMM010000137.1 GCA_017550055.1 Paludibacteraceae bacterium | reverse complement strand
TCAATGGAATATCTGGCGAATCTAACACACCATGCAACAATGTCAAATATTCTGGCACAATGCCCTCAACCGAGTCTGTAACAAACACTTGATTACAATACAATTGGATTTTGTTGCGCTCAAGGTTCACGCCCTCTTTGATGCGAGGGAAATAAAGAATACCTGTCAAATTAAATGGATAGTCCACATTCAAGTGTATATGAAACAATGGATCTTCCCCGTATGGATACAACTCGCGATAGAATTTATCGTAATCCTCCTCTGTCAAATCGGCAGGCTTACGAGTCCATGCTGGTGTTGGATTGTTGATGATATTCGCCTCACCAGTAGCCACTTCTTTGCCCTCTTTCCACTCTTTTTTCTCACCAAAAGCAATATTCACTGGCAAGAATTTGCAATATTTGTTCAACAAAGTGCTGATACGTCCCTCTTCCAAGAACTCTTTGTTCTCGTCGTCAATATGAAGCACAATGTCAGTACCGCGTTCTGCTTTGTCGCAATCTTCGAGTGTAAATTCAGGCGAACCATCGCACGCCCAATGTTGTGCAGGCTCATCTTTATATGATTTAGTGAAAATTTCCACCTCTTTAGCCACCATGAATGCTGAGTAAAAACCAAGCCCAAAGTGACCAATTATTGCGTTAGCATCATCTTTATATTTATCGAGGAATTCAGTTGCGCCCGAAAATGCTATCTGATTGATATACTTTTCAATCTCACCAGCAGTCATACCAACGCCACGGTCCGAAATCGTAAGTGTACCCTTTTCAGCATCAATCTTCACCTCAACATTCAACTCACCCATTTCGCCTTTAAACTCACCTACCGACGCAAGCGTTTTCAACTTTTGCGTAGCATCTACCGCATTCGACACCAACTCACGCAAAAAAATCTCGTGGTCGCTATACAAAAATTTCTTAATCACGGGGAAAATATTATCCGTAGTTACCCCAATAGTTCCTTTTGCCATAATATATTATCTTTTAAAATTATTATTCTTACATCTCCATATATTGTCCCCTTGCCTTAGGGGGACGAGGGCAAAGCCCGGAGGGGGTCTTCATTCCTCACTCCTCATTCCTCATTTTCAAATATAGTGCCACACCAAAACCTCTGCCATAATGTCACAACATCCTCCCAAATAGCAACCCTACAGTAACCCTCTTCATATGATAACCCTACCCTCACCCTACCTTCAAGCAACCTATCTCAAAGAAGACTGACACACTTCGCCACTCTTACAACTAAACCAAATACTATCTCCGCAAAAAAAAGAGACGCAAAATCTTGCGTCTCTTTCTATTTTCATATTTCTACAAATATTATTTGCCAATGAAAGCAGCGTAAGCTTCAGCATCCATAAGGTCGTTAAGCTCAGCAGCATCTTTAACTGCGATTTTAATCATCCAGCCTTCGCCGTATGGGTCGTTGTTAACAAGTTCTGGTGCATCTTCGAGAGCAGCATTAACTTCGAGAATTTCACCTGTTACAGGCATGCAAAGGTCAGAAACAGTTTTAACAGCTTCGATAGAACCGAATACTTCGTTTGCTTCGATAGTTTCGCCTTCTTTTTCGTT
>JAFYMM010000136.1 GCA_017550055.1 Paludibacteraceae bacterium | reverse complement strand
ACTCCTCAATCTGCATACGAGGGTCGCGTCCCGGTTTTTCAAGTTCGCTCATAATGTCTTGCAATGTAGGCAATCCCACTTTGTCCGACACATATTTATTTATATCAATCTGTTTGCGCAATTCGGCGTTGTTAATCAAATCTTCTACTTTTGCGCTGAGGTCTTTTGCCATTTTCTCTACCAAAGCATAGCGTTCTGGGTGCACAGCCGAGCGGTCGAGCGGATTTTCCGATGCTGCCACACGGATGAAGCCAGCGCATTGCTCGTAGGTTTTAGCCCCCATTTTTGCCACTTTCAATAGCTCTTTTCTTGACTTAAATCCACCATTTTCGGTGCGATAGTCGATGATATTTTGTGCCAATTTTGGTCCTACGCCTGCCACGTATGTCAATAGTTGTTTCGATGCGTTGTTCACCTCTACGCCCACTGAGTTCACGCAGTTCTCTACTGTTTGGTCCAATGCCTGACGCAACATTGTTTGGTCCACATCGTGTTGATATTGTCCTACACCGATGTTTTTCGCATCAATTTTCACCAATTCAGCCAACGGGTCCATTAATCTGCGACCAATCGACACTGCTCCTCTCACCGTAACGTCGTAGTCAGGAAACTCCTCGCGAGCCACTGCCGAAGCCGAGTAGATACTTGCACCGCTTTCGCTCACAACGAACACTTGTGGCGGATATCTAAAGCTTATTTTTTGTATAAATTGCTCTGTTTCACGCCCAGCTGTACCATTGCCTATCGCAATTGCCTCTATTTTATATTGCTCTGCCAATGTCGCAATTTTCTTCATGGCTATTGCGGTCTCGCTTTTTGGCGGGTGAGGGTAGATGGTGTCGTTATATAATAAGGTGCCTTGTGCGTCGAGGCATACCACCTTACATCCTGTGCGGAATCCTGGGTCAATACCCATAGTGCGTTTTTGTCCTAATGGTGCGGTCAATAGCAACTGCTTCAGATTGTTAGCAAATATGCGTGTAGCCTCTTTGTCTGCCACCTCTTTGCTTTGATGTGCAAATTCGGTCTCGATGCTTGGCATCAACAATCGTTTGTACCCATCCTTTACTGCTTGGCGCACTATGTCGGCAGTTTTATTGTCTGATTTCACGAAAATCTTTTCCAATCTCTCTACTGCCTCATCGTCGTCGATTTCGATGTTCACCTTCAACAACTTCTCAGCTTCGCCACGGCGCATAGCCAACAACGCATGCGACGGACAGCGCGACAATTTATACAGTTTTTCGAAGTAGTCGCGATAGTTCGCTGCCTCTTCCTCTTTGCCTTTCACCACGTGGCTTGTGATAACAGCCTCACGGTCAAATAATCTACGCACAGCATTTCTTGCCGCCTCGCTTTCGCTCACCCATTCTGCAATGATGTCTTGCGCCCCTTTGATTGCATCTTCTGCCGATTCCACTTTGTCGTTCACATAGCGCATAGCCATCCCCTCAATGTCATTGCAATTGCCTGCCATAATTATTTTTGCCAATGACTCCAATCCTGCCTCTCTCGCTATGGTTGCACGAGTGCGTTTTTTCTGTTTGTATGGCAAATAAATATCCTCAATTTCGGTGGCATCCCACGAATTTTCTATTCTCGCCTTCAGTTCATCAGTCAATGCTCCTGCCGCTTCAATTGCCTCGATTACAAACTCTTTGCGTTTTACGAGTTCGTCAAATTTTTCGCTTTCGGCACTAATCGCTGCAATTTCCACCTCGTTCAATCCGCCCGTCGCCTCTTTTCTGTAGCGCGCAATGAATGGTATAGTCGCACCATCCTCAAGCAGACGAAGCGCACCAAGCACACGCTCCTCAGCGATATTAAGTTTTTGTGATATGAGTTTTATTTTTTGTTGCATAGAATTAAAGTGTTATGTAAATGGCAATTTATATAAATCACAGTTTATATAAATATCGGTTTAGAAAATCACACAAAGATACGAAAAAAAATTGAACCCTACAACACCTCTATATTTTCCATCATTCTCCATTCCCCATTCCTCCTTCCTCATTCTCTAGTTCTTCGTCAACTTAGTTGAAATTTTTAAGCAAAGTCCCGGAGGGACGAAATAACACAGGCAGGGGTGTAAACCCCTGATAAAAGATCCCCACAAGTAAAAAAGCGCCGTAGGTGCGACAGAAATT
>JAFYMM010000135.1 GCA_017550055.1 Paludibacteraceae bacterium | reverse complement strand
TGGTTGTTCAACTTCTTTTTGTGCAAATTCTGCAGTGAAGAGGCTATCTGCAGTGATAGTTATACGACGAGGATTTTCGGTGCTACCATCGCTCCATTGTGTGAATTTGCCACCTTCTTCGATACAAGCATATAGAGAAATAGTTGAACCATAAGGATATGTACCTGCACCTACAACATAGCCATAAGTGTCGTTAGATGACGCAGTTGTGATGTTGAATATTTCAGTAATAAAGAGGGCTGTGATGTTTTTGTCGTTTTCTACTACGAGTGTACGTGGATTCTCGGTGCAGCCATCGCTCCAACTTGCAAATCGGTAGCCTGTGTTGGCTGTGGCTGTGATTACAAGTTCTTTACCAAATGCCACGCGTGTCGATTCTGTAACGCTACCCATTGCCTCATTGACAACAGAAAGAGCTACGTTGAAAGTATCTTTTACGAATGTAGCACATAGTTTGATGTCTCGAGTGACAGTGATTGTACGAGGATTTTCTATGCTTTCGATATCACACCAGCCTTCGAATTTATAACCACGAGCTGGTTCAGCTGTGATTTGTAGGGTTGCGCCTTCTGGATAGTTGCCAAGACCGATTATTTCGCCTTCTGCAACATTATCGGCAGATACGGAGTAGTAAACTATTTTGCGGAACGACACGCTATCAAGACCGAGAATGTCGTATTCACCTATGATTTGACCATTATGCCAAATATACATTTGTGCTGAAGCACTGATAGTCACGAAGATGACTGCGAGTAGAGATAATATTTTTTTCATAGTTGTTATTGTTTAATGAATTTGAGAATTTCAGTGCCTACTTGTAGGAGATAGACACCATTTGAGATAGATTCAACCGAAAGGGCAAGTTGTCCATTACCAGCGGTTTGAGCAAGGAGCAATTGTCCGCTAAGCGAGTAGATGCGGATAGTTTCGCCCACTTGCGCGCCTTCAATGTGAAGCAAGTTTTGAGTTGGGTTAGGATAGATGCTGAGCATGTGGTAAGTCTCATTGTTAGAGACGAGAGTAGAGTCGCTTTGCTCATAGAATACTATACGACGGATGTCGGCATAGAGATTGCGCTCAGCCAATAGTGTGCCATCAAGGGCAACAAGGCGGAACTTTTCGTTTGCGGCATCAATTTCCCAACGAGCAATCGAGCTGATAGTAGCTTTTTGTTCTTCGTCGTTTAGATACTCTATTCGCATCGACATATCAGCAAAAAGAGCATTTACGGCAAAAACAGCAAAGACTACGAGTGTAGAGATTAGATGTTTCATTGTGTTTTTATTAGTTAATAATTAGTGAATAAAAAAAGTCGTATCCTGCAACTTTTTACAGCGCAGGATACGACAAAACACAATATTTTCAAGTTGAAAGTTGAGAATTTAAAATTGAAAGTTATTACAATAAACTTTCCCTTTTTTGTAATTCAAAGTACAATAAATTTGTACCTATTTCACCTTTCTAAATTAAAAAAAATCAGAAAAACTACAAGTGTGTTTCGATTTGCCCGTTATCCTGCGGGTTTAATCTATGTTAGAATAGCAAAGGTAGGTCTTCTGACTTATCCCGTTTATTGCGCCTTCCCAGTGTTAACCAGTGGCAGAGAGTGCAATAAACCTAATTTTAGGAATTACAGCAACAGGTATTGTTTCGGATTCACACCGAATTCCCTTTTAATCCTGAAATAGCGTAACCATTTCAAGAACCATTTGCGACTGCAAAGGTAAATATTATTTTTTGATTGTGCAATAGCAGAGAAGAAAAAATTGGATTTGGTTTGTGTGAAGATTATTCGCAGATAAGGTTATAGTATATTTATCCTATATTTATAGTATATTTATGGTATATTTATAGTATGTTTATCCTATGTTGAAGGTAAGGAGAGGGTAAGGAGTAGGGAGCAGGGAATAGGGAGCAGGGAGCAGGGGGAAGTGATATTTATTTCATTATAGATTTGTGAAATTAAGAAATTGACAGATGCCGTGAGGTTTGCTTTTTTTGTTGTTGCTAGAGATTTCGGAATTTACGGATTGCTTTGCTATTCCAGAGGGTATCTGCTTTTTCTTTCTAATTGATTATAGAATGCCGTGGGTTTGCTTTTTTTTGTTGTTGCTAGAGATTTCGGAATTTA
>JAFYMM010000134.1 GCA_017550055.1 Paludibacteraceae bacterium | reverse complement strand
TTGTACATCAATGGACCAACCCACAACATAAGGTTACCAAGAGCAGTTGCACCCAACCACAAACCTTGGCAAAGACCTACCATGTGACGTGGAGCCACTTTTGATACGAATGACAAACCAAGTGGAGAGATAAACAACTCAGCAACTGTCAAGAAGAAGTAAAGAACAATCAATACCCAAGCACCAGAAATCACTTTGTCAGCAGGAGCCAAAGCTTTGAATTCGTTTGCCGATGGATAACCCATTAAATAAGAATAAACACCCAAGAACAAGAATGCCAAACCTGCGATACCCATACCGATAGCAATCTTACGAGGAGTAGAGATAGCTTTACCACGTTTAGCCAATGAACCAAAGATGAACATGATAATTGGAGTAAGCACAATCACAAAGAATGGGTTGAGAGCTTGCCAAATTTCTGGGGCAACCAATGATTGGTCAACGAAGTCACGAGCAAAGAATGAAAGTGACATACCATTTTGGTGGAATGAGAACCAGAAGAAGATAGCAATGAACAACACTGCAAACAATGCCATAAGACGTTGTTTGATTTCAGCAGCCATAGCAGCTTTTTCTTCAGCTGAATATTCAACAGCAGCAGAAGCTTCTTTCTTAGCAGGAGTTGGGAAAATACGTTTGTTAGCAATAAAGATAACCAACGAAATAGCCATAGCAGCTACAGAAGCGATGAATGAGAAGTGAACACCTTCGTTGAACACTTGGAGATATTGGTTGCAGAATGCAGTCATATCTTCAGTCCAAGTACCACCTACTGATTCAACCAATGCTTGCATGTTAGCCAATTTATCAGCAGTCATAGCAGCCGCATTGTTGATATATTCGTGGCAGTAAGCAGGAAGAGCAGAGTTATAAACCAAACCATTAGTTTTCAACCACCATTCACGAAGAAGTGGAGCAACGAATGGAGCAACAACACCACCTACATTGATAAATACGTAGAAGATTTGGAAACCAGAGTCACGTTTATCTTTTGCAATAGCAAGAGCCTCTTCGCCTTTTTTAGCCTCTTCAGCTTCGAAGTTGTCATACATTTGACCAACGATAGCTTGAAGGTTACCTTTAAACAAACCATTACCAAATGCGATGAGGAACAAAGCAAGACATGTAACAGTCAACAAGAAAGAACTGTTTTGTGGAGTTGCAAGAACAGGGATTGACAAAATAACATAACCAGAAGCCATGATAGCCAAACCTGTCATGATAGTACCTTTGTAGTTTTGAGTTTTGTCAGCGATAAAACCACCTACAAGGCTGAGAATATAAATTCCCGCATAGAAAATTGAGTAAATAAGACCAGCTTGTCCTTCGGCAAGACCGAATTTTGAGCACAAGAACAACGCCAATACAGCGTTCATGATGTAATAGCCAAAACGCTCACCCATATTAGAGAGAGCAGCAGCCAATAAGCCTTTTGGATGACTTTTAAACATAAAAAAAAGATTTAATTAATTAGTGATATTAGAATTATTTGATTTTCAATTTACTATAATACGCCATAAAAGCACTGCAAAGTTACAAAAAAATATCCAAACTACCAAATATCAGTTTTTTAAGCACAAAAAAGGGCATACCGTATAATCACTACACTGCATGCCCAAACAAAATCTATTATCTATTGTTTAACTTTAAAATATTATTTAATCCAAATTTTATATACATAGCTCCTATTTTCCTCTCTTATTTCTACAATATAGAAACCAACCTCATATGGAGCTATAATTTGATTATTGTAAGTAATACGACTCGAACTTATCAGTTGTCCTGTAAAATTATAGATATTCACAATACCACTATCAAC
>JAFYMM010000133.1 GCA_017550055.1 Paludibacteraceae bacterium | reverse complement strand
GCTTGAACTATGCCGAGCAAAGTAAAAATCACGACTAAAAGGAGTAAGGATATACGAAACATATACGAATTTTTGCGATAAGCGAGAGCAGAGTCAAGCTTGCTTGAACTATGCCGAGCAAAGCAAAAATCACGACTAAAAGGAGTAAGGATATACGAAACATATACGAAGGATATACGAAAGATAACCCTACCCTCAAGCAACCTTCACCGAATAAGACTGCCACATTTCAACTCCGTACAATCTATCTCAAAAGCCAACTTAAAATAGACTTTCACATATCAAAAATTTTTCATATCTTTGCAGTGAATTAAAAAACTAAAAAGAAAAATTATGAGTGAAATCACAAAATGCCCAAAATGTAGTAGCGAATATGTCTATTTCGACGGCTCGCTATATGTATGCCCTGAATGTGCCCATGAATTTAGTGCCGACGACCACGCAGCTGCTAACGAAGGTCCAGAAGTAGCAAAAGACAGCAACGGAGCCGAGCTCTTCGATGGCGATGCCGTGACCGTAATAAAAGACCTCAAAGTAAAAGGCTCATCAATGGTCATCAAACGTGGCACAAAAGTCAAATCAATTCGCCTCACCGAAAACCCAGAAGAAGTAGATTGCAAAATCGATGGTAGCAGCATAGTTCTCAAAACTTGCTTCCTCAAAAAATAAACTTTTTTACTCCCAAAAACGCATAATGTGTGGATTAAAGATATAAACGCCTCACCGGTCCAATTTATCTTTCAATCCACACATTTTCATATTTCTTCGATTTTACAACCTAATTTCCACAAATCACACCTCCAACTTCCACCCACAAATACAATAATAAATCATCTCTCTCATAAATCCAAACAATTAAACAGCTACAAATCAACAAAATAAAAAAATATTAAAAAAATATCACTTTTTTTTTGCATAAATCAATAATTCATTATAAATTTGTCTTTGATTTCGATAGGACACTATAACTATGGCAAACAAAAACGAATTAACAAAAGCTCTTAAAGAACATTTTGGATTTGACAAATTCAAAGGTCAACAAGAAGCAATAATTCAAAACGTACTCGATGGGCACGACACTTTCGTACTGATGCCTACCGGAGGCGGCAAATCTCTTTGCTATCAACTCCCGGCACTCATCATGGAAGGTACCGCCGTTGTCATATCTCCACTCATTGCTTTAATGAAGAATCAAGTGGATGCTATGCGCCGATTTGCCAACGACGATTCTATAGCTCACTTCCTAAACTCTTCGCTCAACAAAGCAGCAATCGAAGAGGTGAAAGAAGATATACGCAACGGAAAAACAAAAATATTATACGTCGCACCAGAATCGCTCAACAAAGACGAAAACATAGAATTTCTTCGCAACAACAAAGTCTCATTCTATGCTATCGACGAAGCCCACTGTATCTCTGAATGGGGACACGACTTCCGTCCTGAATATCGACGCATAAAACCCATAATCGAGAAAATAGGCGTTGCACCAGTCATTGCTCTCACAGCCACTGCAACCCCTAAAGTACAGCTCGATATTCAAAAAACACTCGGAATGTCCGATGCAACAACATTCCGCTCATCATTCAACCGACAAAATCTCTACTACGAAGTCCGTCAAAAAACCGACAACGTAGAAAAAGATATAATCAAATTCATCAAAAACAACCCTGGTAAATCAGGTATTATATATTGTCTAAGTCGCAAAAAAGTCGAAGACCTCGCCGAAACCCTACGCCTCAACGACATATCAGCATTAGCATATCATGCAGGCATGGACACAGCTGTGCGTAGCGAAAACCAAGACAAATTCCTCATGGAAGATGTCGATGTCATCGTAGCAACAATCGCTTTCGGTATGGGTATCGACAAACCCGACGTGCGATACGTAATACACTACGATATACCAAAATCACTTGAAGGCTACTACCAAGAAACCGGTCGCGCGGGACGCGATGGAGGCGAAGGCAGATGTATAGCTTTCTATAATCAGAAAGACCTACAAAAACTCGAAAAGTTCATTCAAGACAAACCTGTCAGCGAACAGGAAATTGGCAAACAACTGATTGCCGAAACTGCAGCATACGCCGAATCTACTATGTGCCGTCGTCGCCTTCTTCTCCACTATTTCGGAGAAAATTATGCCGAAGACAACTGCGGTAATTGTGATAACTGTTTAAATCCTAAGAAAAAAGTGGAAGCTCAAGACCTTTTATGCGCTGTAATCGAGACAATTCTCGTTACTAAAGAAAAATTCAAAAGCGAGGTTATCATTGACGTTCTTACTGGTCGCGAAAGTGCCGACGTCAAAGCGTACAATCTTACCGAACTCGAACTCTTCGACTCTACATCCGACGAAGAGAAAGAAATTTTGCCTGCTGTCATCCGTCAGGCAATGATCAACAAATACATCGACAAAGAAATAGAAAACTATGGAGTACTGAAGGTTACTCCTGCTGGCAAAAAATTCTTAGCTAAACCATCTTCGTTCAAAGTCAGCAAAGACAACGACTTCAACGAAGAACAAGAAGAGGCACCACAAATGTCAAGTGGCTCATGCGCCGTTGACCCAGCTCTCTTCGGTCTGCTCAAAGACCTCCGCAAGAAAATTGCCAAAGAAGAAAACCTCCCTCCATACGTTATCTTCCAAGACCCATCGCTCGAAGCAATGGCTACTACCTACCCTATCAACCTCGAAGAATTACAAAATATTCCGGGTGTAGGCTCTGGTAAAGTAGAGAAGAAATACGCTCAAGAATTTGTCGACCTTATTCGCAAGCACGTGCGCGACAACGACATCGAACGTCCAGAAGACCTTCGCGTGCGCACTATTGCCAACAAATCTAAACTCAAAATCGAAATTATCCAAGCCATCGACCGCAAAGTCGCACTCGACGACCTTGCCGAATCTAAAGGTATGGATTTCTTCGACCTACTCAGCGAAATAGACGCCATCGTATATTCAGGCACAAAACTCAACATCGACTACTTCCTCGAAGAAGTTATGGACCACGAAGTTATCGACGAAATTTTCGACTACTTCAAAAACGAATCTGAATCAGACGACGTAGAAACAGCCCTCCGCGAATTAGGCGAAAACGACTACTCTGAAGAAGAAGTTCGCCTCGTACGCATCAAATTCCTTTCAGATATTTCTAATTAAAATACTAATACTAACACATGGCTCGTAGCGATGCAATATCTTGCTACTCGCTACTCGCTACTAAAAATCTAAAAAATGGCTATTATTAAACCTTTCAAGGGTGTACGCCCTCCAAAAAATCTTGTTGAACAAGTAGCATCACGTCCTTACGACGTACTCAACTCTGACGAAGCTCGCAAAGAAGCTGAAGGCAACGAAAAATCACTCTACTACATCATTAAACCAGAAATCAACTTCCCAGTTGGTACTGACGAACACGAACCAATGGTGTACGACAAAGCTGCTGAAAACTTCCAACTCTGGCAAGATCGTGGCTGGCTCGTTCAAGACAAAAAAGAGTGCTACTACGTTTACGCTCAAACAATGAACGGCAAAACTCAATATGGTCTTTGCGTAGGTGCTTACGTTGACGACTATATGACTGGCAAAATCAAAAAACACGAGCTTACTCGTCGCGATAAAGAAGAAGACCGTATGAAACACGTTCGCATCAACAATGCTAACGTTGAACCTGTATTCTTCGCATACCCACACATCGACGAAATCGACGCTATCGTTGCTAAAACAGTAGCTAACGCTCCTGAATACGACTTCGTAGCTCCTGACGGTTTCGGTCACCACTTCTGGGTAATCGAAGACGACGCTACTATCGCTCGCATCACTGAACTTTTCGCTGAACTTCCAGCATTCTATATCGCTGACGGTCACCACCGCTCTGCTGCTGCTGCTCTTGTTGGCGACGAAAAACGCCGCAACAACCCTAACCACCGTGGCGACGAAGAATACAACTACTTCTTGGCAGTTTGTTTCCCTGACAACCAACTCAACATCATCGACTACAACCGCGTAGTTAAAGATTTGAATGGTCTCACAGAAGAAGAATTCCTCGCTGCTGTAGCTGAAAACTTCATCGTTGAAGAAAAAGGCACTGAAATCTACACTCCAGAACGCCTTCACAACTTCAGCCTCTACCTCGGTGGCAAATGGTATTCACTCACAGCTAAAGAAGGTACTTACGACGACAAAGACCCAATCGGTGTTCTCGACGTAACTATCTCTTCTAACCTCATCCTCGACAAAGTTCTTGGTCTTAAAGACCTTCGTTCAGACAAACGTATCGACTTCGTAGGTGGTATCCGTGGTCTTGGCGAATTGAAACGTCGCGTTGACAATGGCGAAATGAAAGTTGCTCTTGCACTCTACCCTGTAACAATGCAACAAATCATCGACATCGCTGACACAGGCAACATCATGCCTCCAAAAACAACTTGGTTCGAACCTAAACTCCGTTCAGGTCTCGTTATTCACAAATTGGAAGACTAATCCCTATCAATACATAAAATCCAAAGGCTGTATCAATCGATACGGCCTTTTTTATTTAATAAACCTATTAGTTTTTATTAAAACATTATTTACAAATGTTTATATTTATTTAACCTTGTTATATTCAGTATTTTATATACCTTTGCAATGTTTTTAATAAGGTTATTAAATATGTCAAATAAAGCAATAAAAAACATTTACAACCTTGGTGTAGATATCGGTTCTACTACAATGAAAGTTGCTGTTACCGACGACAACAATAACTTGCTATTTAGCGATTATCGCCGCCATAATGCTAATATCCGTCAAACTGCACGTCACATAATGGGCTCAATGTATACCAAACTTGGCTCTTGTTCTCTGCGAGTAATGATTACTGGCTCGGTAGGCATGGGTTATGCCGAACGCTTAGGTTTTAATTTCACTCAAGAAGTAGTGGCTGCTGCAGAGGTGGTCAAGAAAAATTATCCTAATGTGCATACTTTCATTGATATGGGTGGAGAAGATAGCAAAATGATTTTCTTCAACGAAGGCAAAGTGCCAGACATACGTATGAATGGCTCATGTGCAGGAGGCACAGGTGCTTTTATCGACCAAACGGCTACTCTACTCGGCGTTGATACTACCGAACTCAATTCGCTTGCCGAAAAGGCTACGACAATCTATCCTATTGCCTCACGTTGTGGTGTTTTTTCTAAAACCGACATTCAAAACCTTTTAGCACGGAATGTATCACGTACCGACATCGCAGCATCTATGTTTAATGCTGTTGCTCTACAAGTTATATCTTCTCTTTCTCGTGGTATGGATATTGAGCCAAATATATTCTTTTGTGGAGGTCCATTTGCATATTTGCCAGAACTAAAAAAACATTTTCAGCGACTACTACAATTAGAAGATTCTGATTGTATCTTGCCCGATAATGCTCAAATTATTCCTGCTTTAGGTTGTGCACTATTGGCTAAAACCGAATGTCAAAAGGCTACTCGCATAGCTAAACTTATCTATCTCCTACGATATGCCGATGAAGAGCTTAATCTCAATCACACGAACCAATTACAACCTCTATTTTCCGATAAAACCGATTTCGACAATTGGTTAAAAAACAAAACTATCCATCACATTTCTTCTGCTCAACTAATCGATTCTGAACCTACCGACTATTATCTTGGCGTAGATTCTGGTTCTACTACGACTAAAATAATTCTATTAAATAGCGAAGGTCAAATTGTATATTCCGATTATCGACGCAACGAAGGCGATTCTTTTAACGCTTTTTATGCTTCAATGCAACAACTCTATCAATCAGTTGCTTATCCCGAAAATATTATAATTAGTCGCAGCTGTGCCACTGGTTATGGCGAAAGTCTTCTCAAAACTGCCTTTAATCTCGACTATGGTATCGTCGAAACTATGGCTCATTTCACTGCTGCTAAATCTATCAACCCTAATGTCTCTTTCCTTCTCGACATAGGCGGACAGGACATGAAAGCCATTTTCATTGAGAACGGCTCTATTCGTCACATCGAAATCAACGAGGCATGCTCATCTGGTTGTGGCTCTTTTATTGAGACTTTTGCCAATATGCTCAATTATCCTGTTGCCGAATTTGCTCGTATGGCATGTTTTGCTCATCACCCTTACGACCTTGGTACTCGATGCACTGTTTTTATGAATTCTAAGGTCAAACAAGCTATGCGCGAAGGTGCTTCTGTCGATGATATTGCTGCTGGGTTTAGTTATTCGGTGATAAAGAATTGTCTTTTTAAGGTTATGAAATTGCGTAATATCAACGAGTTAGGTAATTATATAGTTGTCCAAGGTGGCACATTCCGTAATTTCAGCATCGTCCGTGCTCTTGAATTAATGACCAATACCAATGTGTCATTATCCAACATACCCGAACTCATGGGTGCCTATGGCGCAGCCCTTTACGCAATTAATAATTAATCCATCCCTTATTATAAAATATGCAAACACTCAACGAAATACTCAACTCAAACCAATACTCATCAACCTACGAAACTTGCCCCGGTTGCGAAAACCATTGCACAGTCCGTCTATTCCATTTTGCCAATGGCAACACTTTTTATTCTGGCAACAACTGCGAAAACATCTATTCCAATCGCACCGACTCAACTCGACAAGGCACTAATATGTTTGCCGAGAAATACAAACTACTCTTCCAACGTGAAAAATTTCTTTCTATTTTAGAGAAAAAAAACACAAGTGAAGG
>JAFYMM010000132.1 GCA_017550055.1 Paludibacteraceae bacterium | reverse complement strand
GTGGTGATTGTGGTGCTGGTGGTAACATACACAATAAAGGAGAGATATAGGAAGCATGCTCACACGCTAAAAATAAATGTGAACGAACTACAAGATGAGGTGAACGGATTGGAACAGGAAGTGAGTGGGCTAGAACAAAATGTGGGAGAATTGGTGCAGGAGGTGAGCAGTTTGGAACAAGAGGTGAGTGACTTGGAGCGCGATGTAAAAAAGCGTAAAGAGAGATTTATGGTTTTGTTTGAGGAGTATAAAAAGGGATATACTGCGAATTGGGATACGATGTCGGCAGATGCGCAGGCGAATTTGGTTGAGTTGCATAAGGCATATCCTGAACTGACAAAGACCGATTTGACTATAATTTGGTTGACTTTTATGGATTGTTCGAGAAATACGATTTGTGAGTTGATGAGTGTTACTCAAAAATATTATTATCAGCGTAAATCGGTGATTCAGCGGATATTGGGAATTGACCCTAAGTTGGTGGAATCATGGCATAAGCCGTTGGAGAAAATTGTTAGAAGGTATATTTTTGTTGCCGAGGAGTGAGTTTTTTTCTCTCACGTATATTTTTTGCCCACAAATCTCACAAATAATCACAAAAATATCATATTATTTCAACGTAAATTATCCATTAATTATACGTAAATAAATTTATGTGTAATTTACGAAAATTTACGTTAATTATTTCCCACAAATGACACGAATTATCACAAATCAATTATATTTGTGAGTATTTGTGTAATTCGTGGGACAAAAGAAATCTATGAGAAATAATAAAAAGCCCCCGAACTAATAAAAGTCCGAGGGATTTATTTTTCTTATCTTCTCCAACAAATTGTCTGTTGACTGTTGACAACAATTAGTAAGCGCGAGCAAACAATACGCGACGAGCAGATGGTTTGCCTGTAACCATACATACGCCTGGGGTGTTGTCGTCGTCCAAAGGAATACAGCGAATTGTTGCTTTTGTTTCTTGTTTGATGAGTTCTTCTGTTTCAGGAGTGCCATCCCAGTGAGCAGAGATGAAACCGCCTTTTTCGATTTCGACTTTGAACTCATCGTAAGAATTGACTTCGCGAGTTACGGATGCACGATAGTCTAATGCTTTTTGGAAGATGTTTGCTTGAATATCATTCAAAAGCTCTTTGATATATCCCGCAACGCCTTCGTAGGCAACTGATGATTTTTCGAGTTTGTCGCGACGCATGATTTCGACCATGCCGTTTTCGAGATCGCGAGCACCAAGTACGACACGCACTGGCACACCTTTCAATTCATATTCAGAGAATTTCCAACCCGGTTTTTTATTGTCGGCATTGTCGTATTTAACACTTACGCCTAACGCTTTCAACTCTTTGACTAAAGCATCGGCTTTCTCGTTAATCATTGCCAATTGCTCTTCGCCTTTGTAGATAGGCACGATGACAACTTGGAAAGGTGCCAATGCTGGTGGGAGAACGAGACCGTTGTTATCAGAGTGAGCCATGATGAGTGCACCCATGAGACGAGTTGAAACACCCCATGAAGTAGCCCAAACGTAGTCGAGTTTGTTCTCTTTTGTAACGAATTGTACGTCGAATGCTTTAGCAAAGTTTTGTCCGAGGAAGTGAGATGTACCAGCTTGAAGGGCTTTGCCGTCTTGCATCATTGCTTCGATACAGAATGTTTCGACAGCACCAGCGAAGCGTTCGTTGGCTGATTTGATACCTTTAACTACAGGGACAGCCATGTATTTTTCGGCAAATTCGGCATATACGTCGAGCATACGGCGTGCTTCTTCGAGAGCTTCTTCTTCAGTTGCGTGCGCTGTGTGACCCTCTTGCCACAAGAACTCGGCAGTACGGAGGAAGAGGCGTGTGCGCATCTCCCAACGCATTACGTTAGCCCATTGGTTGCAAAGAATAGGGAGGTCGCGATACGACTGAATCCAATTCTTATAGGTGTTCCAAATAATTGTTTCTGATGTAGGACGGATAATCAACTCTTCTTCGAGACGAGCTTCTGGGTCAACTACTACACCTTTGCCCTCTTCGCTATTTTTGAGACGATAGTGTGTTACAACAGCACACTCTTTTGCAAAACCTTCTACGTGGTCAGCCTCACGGCTCAAAAATGATTTTGGTATCAACAATGGGAAATAGGCGTTGACGTGACCTGTTTCTTTGAACATATCGTCAAGTTGACGTTGAATTTTTTCCCAAATAGCATAACCGTATGGTTTGATGACCATACAACCACGCACAGCTGAATTCTCAGCCAAATCGGCTTTTACAACCAAATCATTATACCATTGTGAGTAATTCTCCTCACGTGGTGTCAATTCTTTTAATTCTTTTGCCATTATATTATTTAGTTATTAGTTATTAATTATTAGTTATTAGTGAATTGTAGGGACGCACGGCTCGTACGTCCGTTAGTTATTAAATCATTGTTTTTTTTAGACATAATGACATAAAAACATATTTTTTTTGCTTTACATAATGGTCTTGTTTTTGCTTTGCAAAATCTCGACTCCAATGACATGTTTTAAGTTACATTTATATAATTTGTCATTCTTTTTGACGAAATAAAAAAACTTGTTTTTTTAGCGAGGCATTTGTTGAAAAAAACAAAGATTATGTCTTTATGTCTTGAATTATATCAACAGTCTATTATTAGATTTCTTTTACGATAGTTTCTTCTTTGATGCGAAATTCGCTGAGCGAGAGGTTTTGCCATAGGAGCAATCGGCCATGATAGCCTACGACTAAGGCATCCTCTATCAAATCGATGACCGACACGCCGACCTCTTTTTTCGACATGTCGATATCGGTAGTTATCAGACCATTATAGAAGACTGTGGATGAAGGCTCGACCTGCAAATCTGTGATACAAACCATACGACGAACACGACCGTCAGCGTCACGTTCTATCATTAGGTTGTTTTCAATCGTATTAGAATCAACCAATACCTTATTTGCAGCTATACGCTTCATATTAATTCATAATGCATAATGCATAATTCATAATACATAATTTTTTACTTCCCTTCGGGCATGACCGTTGGTTCACCTAAAGGTTCAAAGACCTTCGGTTCATAATTTTCAACTCTCAACTCTCAACTCTCAACTTTTTTGACTCTATTGAGTCATTTGCTTGACGTATTT
>JAFYMM010000131.1 GCA_017550055.1 Paludibacteraceae bacterium | reverse complement strand
TTTTTTAACCTTAAATCTAATACCATGAAAAACACGTTGCAAAGTTACGACTTTTTTTTGAATTGACCAAATGTATTTTGCTTAAAATTTAAGGTTTAACTTTATTTAACTTTTATTTGTGTTTATGTATATTTGTTGGGGTTGGCAATGTATGTAGATTATATTGCTTTTGTTTATTGTAAAAAGTTGTATTTCATATTTAAGTGATACATAATGAAAGCGAACATGTCGGAAGTCTCTTCGATTTGTTTGCTGATAGGTTTACCAGCACCATGTCCTGCGTTGGTTTCGATGCGGATTAGTTTAGGAGCGTTGCCTGTGTTAGTAGCTTGTAGTGTAGCTGCATATTTGAATGAGTGGGCAGGCACAACGCGGTCGTCGTGGTCGGCTGTGGTAACGAGGATAGCAGGGTATGGTGTACCGTCGTTTTTAATGTTGTGGATAGGAGAGTAGTTGAGTAGATAACGGAACATTTCTTCGCTCTCTTCACTAGTTCCATAGTCAGGGGCCCAATTCCAACCGATTGTGAATTTGTGGTATTTTAGCATATCCATTACGCCTACTTGAGGGATTGCAACATTATAGAGGTCAGGACGTTGGTTGACTACTGCTCCTACTAATAAACCTCCGTTAGAGCCACCCATGATGGCTATATTTCCAATAGAGGTGTAATTTTCGGTAATCATATATTCGGCAGCGGCAATGAAGTCGTCGAATACGTTTTGTTTTTGCATTTTAGTGCCAGCTAAGTGCCATTCTTCGCCATATTCGCCACCTCCGCGAAGGTTTACTACGGCATATATACCACCATTTTCGATGAAAGGAATGCGTGATGTTGAGAATGATGGTGTTAGACTGATGTTGAAACCTCCATATCCATATAGTAAGACAGGGTTGTTGCCATCTTTTACGATATCTTTTTTGTGGATGAGGAAGATAGGAATTTTTGTGTTATCTTTAGATGCAAAGAATTGTTGTTCAACGGTATAATCTTCTGGATTGAATTTTAGTTTAGGGGCGAGATAGAGTGTTGATTCGTTGGTTCTTATGTCGTAGCGGTATATGCTTGCAGGGTGGATGTAAGATGAGAAAGTGTAGAAAATTTCATCGTCGTCTTTGCTTCCTGAGAAACCTACGCTACCAAGAGAAGGAAGTTCTACTTCTTGTATTTTGTTTCCTTCGAAATCATAAACGTATGCGTGGTCAGATGCATCTTCGGTGTAGGTTACGATAAAGTGGCCTGCTATAGCTTCGCATCCATTGAGAGTGTTGTTGTTTTCGGCGATTACGTCTTCCCAGTGTTCGCGATTAGGTTTGCTGATGTGGGTGCGCATGATTTTGTATTTAGGCGCATTATCGTTTGTGTAGAAATAGATGTAATCGCCTATTTTTTCGATGAAGTATTGTTCGTATTCGTCGTTGTTGGCGATTAGTTTAACTTCGGATGTTTGTTTTTTTAGGTCTTTGAAGAATAGTCGGTTTCCGTTGTGTGCGCCAGCTTCGTAGATGAACATAATCTCTTCATCGTCGCTCACGGCACAAGAGTAGAAACGGCGAGGGTATTGAGGGTTTTCGTATATGAGGATATCTTCGGATTGTGGAGTTCCGAGTTTGTGGTAGTAGATTTTGTGGTTTTCATTGACGTTAGAGAATTCTTTGCCAGCTTCAGGTGTGTCGTATGCGCTATAGTAGAATCCGTTGCCGTGCCATTGAGGTGTTGAGAATTTAGCCCAAAGGATGTGGTCGGCAATGTGTTGGCGAGTGTTGAGGTCGATGACGAAAATCTCTTTCCAATCACTACCTTTGCGAGATATTGTGTAGGCGAGATATTGACCATCGTTTGAGAAACTGATTTTGTCGAGTGCTACAGTGCCATCGTCGGAGAGTGTGTTAGGGTCGAGGAGTACTTCGGGTGTGGCATCGAGTGTCTCTTTGGTGTAGAGCACGCTTTGGTTTTGTAGTCCATTATTTTTGAAGAAGTAGTATTTTCCGTGTTTTTTGCTTGGAATACCGATTTTTTCGTAGTTGATGAGTTCGGTCAAGCGTTGGTTGAGTTGTTGACGGAACGGAATTTGAGCGAGGTGTTGTTGTGAACGGCAACATCAGTGGCAAGGCATATCGAACTCCCAAATACACTACCGCTCCCCCCGAAAGGATGCAAATCAAAATTGCCGCAACACGCTCCCAACAAATCTCTTTCATCCTCTTTCCTCCATTCCTCTTTTTTTACTATCATATCCTCCCGAATTGTAAATTATTTCGCAACGCGCGCGAAACACTTGACAAATACGCATTTTTCTGATACAATTTTGAAAGAAACAACAGAAAGAGGTATTTTACTATGGGTAAAAAAACTTCCAAGAGCAAACAACAAAAAAATGCACAAGAAAAGTTGGCTCTGAAAAAGCAAAAAGAAAAGCAGGAAAACATGAAATTCGCCATCATTACAGCATCGATCATCTTGGTTCTTACGGTGGCGATTGTACTTACCGTTATTTTAACTCGTCCCTATAATTATGTCACTATGACCGTAAGTTACACCGA
>JAFYMM010000130.1 GCA_017550055.1 Paludibacteraceae bacterium | reverse complement strand
GAGAGAAGCCCAATGATAATTATGACCAGCGACATGGTCCATGACGAAACGAAACCCATTATAGTGCCAATGGTTCTGTGACTGGGTTGTAGAGATGTGGCGCGAGTAGGAAAATCGCCAAGTTTGTTGGGTGTGGCAATGGCACCTACTTGACCTTTAAGCGTTGCGAGGACAGCCTGTCGGAGTGAAATTTTTTCGACATTTGCGACCGCATATTTCCATTTTATTGCCTCAGTTAGAATATTAAAAGGCATTAGTGCAATGCAAATTAGCAGATAAAACCAATGCGAAGGTATGTTTTGAGTGAAATGAAACCACAAATTTGCATAGTTGTTGTAGGTAGCAAGTTTGTAGATAACCACAACATAGGCGATTATCACGACAGCGTAGGTGAATATTTTGTAGGGAGATACGCGCATTAAGCCTTAAAAGTGAAATATTTTTGCATCAAGAAGCTGAATATGGTGGTGATGACGGTTGTGAGCATTTTTGATGGCGTAGGGTAGAAATGGCATATTTCTACGAAAAATTTGAGGCAGACGTAGTTGAGCAATATGCACATTCCGACTACGAAAAGGTATCTGACGAGTTGCGACCAACCTCGCATTTCTGATTCTTTGAAGCTGATGTATCTTCCCAACCAGAATCCGCTTAAGAATGTTATAGGAAAGGTGAATATGAACGATGCAATGTGTGCGCTAATGGCTATATTGCCAATGTGTAACACATTGTGGCAGAATATGAAATTATAGAAAATAAAATACAATACCCAGTCGAAAACCATATTTGCTCCGCCTGAGCAACCATAGCGGAATAGTTGATAAGGGATGTATTTTTTGAACGGAATATAAACGAAATCAATTACAGAAAGTATCAGTTTTTGTACGAATTGATTGATTGGATGTATTTTTTTTCTTATTTCTTTGGTCATGTGCTTAAAAATAGTTATTTTTGCAAATTGAAATAAGCCAAGTTGAGCTGCACCTCAGCAAACGCAAATAAATTTAGTTTGCATTCGGTTTGCATCAACTTTGCAAATTGAAAGCATGTCTTTGTAAATATTCTGCAAAGATAAGCAAAAATGCACAATTCGCAATGCACAATGCACAATTTTTTGAAGATGTGTCGTTAGACTATAGACTTTTATTATGGAAGTAAGAGCAAAGAAACATTTAGGGCAACATTTCCTAACAGATTTGCGAGTAGCGCAGCAAATAGCTGAGTCGCTACCTACAGCCGAGCCAACTCGTGTGATTGAGATTGGTCCGGGTATGGGTGTGCTCACACAGTTTCTTTTGCAAAATCCCAATATCAACCTTACTGCCATTGAAATCGACACAGAGTCAGTTGTTTATCTCAAGGAGCATTATCCACAGTTGCATGTAGTCGAAGGCGATTTTCTTCGTCTCGACCTCGATACGATTGTTGGCGATGGTCCGTTTATGGTTATAGGCAACTATCCTTATAACATTTCGAGTCAAATCTTTTTTAAAGTGCTTGAGCATCGCAACCGCATACCTGTTTGTTCGGGTATGATACAGAAAGAGGTAGCCGAGCGCATTGCTGCGCCTCATGGCTCGAAAACTTATGGCATCACATCAGTGCTTTTGCAAGCATTCTACGATATAGAATATCTTTTCACTG
>JAFYMM010000129.1 GCA_017550055.1 Paludibacteraceae bacterium | reverse complement strand
TTGCGTAGGTGGTGGATTGATGAGTTGCCAAATTTGTGGAATTTGGTGAGAGGTGAGATGAAATTGGTGGGAGTGAGACCGCTGTCAGAGCATTATTATTCGCTTTATCGGCCAGAGGTACAAGAGGCACGTGTGAAGTAAAGCCAGGGCTGTTGCCTCCGTTTTATGTGGATAGACCATCGACCTTAGACGAAATCCAAGCCTCCGAAATGTGCTACCTAGAGGCGTGTGATAGAGATGGCGTAAGAAAAACCGATTGGAGGTATTTTTGGAAAATAGTTTTTAGATAGATAATTTTAAGACATAAAGACAAAAAGTATATAATTTTTATATTATGACATAGAGGTCTTATTTTGTTTCACAAAATATCGACCTAAAAGACATGTCTTTAGTGTCGAGATGCGACAGTAAGGAGCAGCAAGACCATTTTGCGATAATTATAAAATATTTCTATATGTCTTTTTGTCTAAAAAAATAATATAGAAGGTAGTCTGTTGACATTATATAATCATGAAAAAAATTGAAATGGTTGACCTACGTGGTCAGTATGAAAAGATAAAATCGGCGGTGGATGCCGGGATTCAGGAGGTGATTGATACTACCCAATTTGTGAAGGGCGGTAAGGTGAAGGAGTTTGAACAGCAGTTAGCTGACTATCTCGGCGTGAAGCACGTGATAGCTGTGGGCAATGGCACCGATGCGCTACAGATTGCGCTGATGGCATTGGGGTTGAAGCCTGGCGACGAGGTGATTACGCCTACGTTCACATTTATTGCTACGGCAGAGGTGGTGGCGCTGTTGGGATTGACGCCTGTGGTGGTGGATGTGGATTACGACACGATGTGTGTGACTACCGAGGCGATTGAGCGCGCGATTACGCCTCGGACGAAGGCGATTGTGCCTGTGCATCTGTTCGGACAAAATGTCGATATGGAGAGCATCTTGGAGGTGGCGCGCAAGCATAACTTGTTTGTGGTGGAGGATGCGTGTCAGTCGATGGGGTCGAGATATACGTTCTCGGACGGACGAGTGGCAGCGAGTGGTACGATGGGTAATATTGGGTGTACATCATTCTTTCCTTCGAAAAATCTTGGTTGTTATGGTGATGGGGGTGCTTTGTTTACCAATGATGATGAGTTAGCGAACAAGATTCGTGTGATTGCAAATCATGGTATGGAGGTGCGTTATCATCATGATATGGTGGGGGTGAATAGTCGTCTTGATTCGATACAGGCGGCTGTGTTGTTGGCTAAGTTGCCACATTTGGATGAGTATATTGAGGCGCGTCAGCGTGCAGCGGAGTATTATACTGAGGCATTGAAGGGGGATGAGAGATTTTTGGTGCCAGTGGTAGGGCGTGGCACTACGCATGCGTTTCATCAGTACACTTTGAGATGTGTGGGTGTGGATAGGGATGAGTTGCGAGAGAAGTTGGCAGAGAAGGGAGTGCCTGCGATGGTGTATTATCCGATACCGTTGCATCAGCAGAAAGCTTATCAAGATGCGAGGTATAAGGATGGCGACTTCCCTGTGGCAGAACGCCTTGCTAAAGAGGTGTTGAGTTTGCCAATGCATACAGAATTGGATGCAGAGCAGTTGAAGTATATATGTTGTTGTTTGAGAGAAGACAAAATAACAGAATAATATAATTTTTTTAAGACAGAACAACATAATTTTTTAAGACAGAATAACATAATGA
>JAFYMM010000128.1 GCA_017550055.1 Paludibacteraceae bacterium | reverse complement strand
TCGGTGCTATATGGCATTGGTGTGGAGTTGCGCAACAAGTTTTTTGACTTGGGTATATTTCATAGTCATAAGTGCAACTTGACAACGATTTCGGTGGGAAATATCACCGTTGGTGGTACTGGCAAAACACCTCATGCTGAGTATCTTTTGTCGTATTTGTCGGAACGAGTGGCAACTGCATACTTGAGTCGTGGATATAAGCGTTCGACCTCGGGCTTTAGAGTTGCAGATGAAAAAAGCTCAGCCTCGACTATTGGAGATGAGGCATATCAGATATATCGCAAATTTGAGAATGTGACTGTGGCTGTGGATGGAAATCGGGTTAATGCATTGAAAAAATTGCAACATCATAGAGTTGTGCCTAAGGTAGTTGTGCTTGATGATGCCTATCAACATCGCAAATTACACCCCGATTTGAACATATTGCTGATAGACTATAACCGCTTAACCTATCGCGATTTGATGTTGCCACTCGGAGAATTGCGCGAATCGAGCAAAAATACAGACCGAGCAGATATAATAATATTCACAAAATGCCCAGATACGATGCAACCAGTGGATATGCTCTCGACTCGAACACAAATCAATCCTTTTCCTTATCAAACGCTCTATTACACAAAATTATCGTATGGAGAACCTACAGGTCTTTTTACAGACAAGAAATTGGATTTGTATGGCAAAGAGGTGCTTCTTGTTACGGGAGTTGCTCAACCGCAACATTTGCACAAACATCTCGAACGATATGCAAGCCTTATCGTTGCATTGAAATATCCTGACCATTATAGATTTACACCATACGACATAGAAGAAATCGCAGATGATTTTGACAAACTGACGGCTGATAATCGTGTAATAATTACGACAGAAAAAGATGCGGCACGCCTTGTAGGAATGAATTTGCCAGAATCGATAAAAGAAAATATTTATACAATAGGAGTAGAAGTAGAATTTCTTTTTGAAGGAGAAAAGAAATTTGAGGCACAGATAGATAAGTTTTTACGAAATCAGAACTTGCTTTAATTCACTATGCTATGATAAAATCATTGTTGATTGTGGGAATAGGGAGTTTCATGGGAGGAATGATGCGTTATGCCATTTCAACACTCATGAAAAGTTTTTGCGAACAAGGCTTTCCTTGGGCAACTTTGATGGTAAATCTGTTAGGATGCTTTATTTTCGGAGCTGTAGTTGCTTTGTTTGGGAAGTATAATTTGACTAATAGCATGTGGTGCTTGATGCTGACAACTGGATTTTGTGGTGGATTTACTACTTTTTCTGCCTTTGCAAATGAGAGTTTACAATTGCTACAAAACGGGAACCTGTGTTTATTTACTTTTTATTTGGTGGCAAGCATCGGTGTTGGGTTGTTGTTTATAGCATTAGGATATGCTATTGCGAAATAATTCATAATTATATAAAAAAGTAGCGAAATATAACGTTTATTTGATAAAAAATTATTAACTTTGCATGCTAAAAGTTTAGAGTTTAGAGTATAGAGTTTTGAGTGCCTTATGGCATAGAACTTCAAACCCTAAATTCTCGACACTAAACTACTAACACTAAACATTTTAATCATATACTTAAATCTTATGGCTGAAAAGAAATTAAATCTCTTGGCTGATTTCCCTGCTATCACAACAGAAGAGTGGATGGCAAAAATCAATGCAGACCTCAAAGGAGCTGATTTTGAGAAAAAGCTCGTTTGGAAAACTAACGAAGGGTTTAATGTGATGCCTTTTTATCGTTTGGAAGACGTTGCTGAATTGAAAACAACTACTTCAGCACCGGGCGAGTTTCCATACGTACGTGGCACCAAAACCGACAACGATTGGTACGTTCGTCAAGACATCGACGCAACATGTGCTAAAACTGCTAATGCAAAAGCACTTGACGTACTCAACAAAGGTATCAACTCTCTCGGTTTCATTCTTAACAAACAAGAGTTGAGCGCAGAATACATCGCAACTCTCCTCAACGGCATTTGCCCAGAGTGCGTAGAATTGAACTTCCGCGTATGCATCCGTTGCGCAGCACAGTTGGCTACAATCTTGGCAGACTACTTCAAAGCACAAGGCGCAGACCTTGCAAAAGTTGAAGGTTCTATCAACTGCGACCCAATCAACCGCATGATGTTGAAAGGCAAAGAACTCAACCAAGCTGAAGTTGCAGAAATCGCTGTTGCTACAGTGAAAGCAGCTGCTGCTCTTCCTAAATTCCGCGTAATTGGCGTTAACTCACTCAGCCTCAACAACGCTGGTGCATACTGCTCACAAGAGCTTGGTTATGCTCTCGCATGGGGTGCTGAATATATGACTATGCTTACAGAAGGCGGTCTTACAGCAGACGAAGCAGGTAAAGCTATCAAATTCAACATGGGTGTTGGTGGCAACTACTTCATGGAAATTGCTAAATTCCGTGCTGCACGTATGTTGTGGGCTATGATTGTTAAAGCATACGCTCCTGCTTGCGATTGCGCTGCTAAAATGCGTGTTCACGCTGAAACATCTACATTCAACAAAACTATCTACGATGCACACGTAAACCTTCTCCGTACACAAACAGAGGCTATGAGTGCAACTATCGCAGGTGTTGACTCGTTGACAGTTAATGGTTTCGACGTAACTTATAAAGAAAGCGACGATTTCTCAGAACGTATCGCTCGCAACCAACAACT
This sequence comes from Paludibacteraceae bacterium, assembly GCA_017550055.1. GTDB lineage: Bacteria > Bacteroidota > Bacteroidia > Bacteroidales > Paludibacteraceae > Aphodosoma. The sequence goes on along the minus strand of JAFYMM010000128.1, from coordinate 1,748 downwards.
CCTTCTCAAAGAAGAATCACACTTCGACAAAGTAACTGACCCATCAGCAGGTTCTTACTACATCGAAAACCTTACAAATAGCATCGCTGAACAAGCATGGAAACTCTTCCTCGAAATCCAAAACGAAGGTGGTTTCTTTGCTGCTGTTGAAGCAGGTAAAGTACAAGAAGCTATGAAAGCAACTTCAGCTAAACGTCTTAAAGATGTTTCTGCTCGTAAAGAAGTTCTTCTTGGTACTAACCAATTCCCTAACTTCAGCGAAATGGCTGCTGAAAAAATTACAAAAGAAGCTTGCACATGCGCTAACTGCGGTTGCGAAACTCCAAAAGGTTTGGCTACATTGCCAACAGTACGCGCTGCACAAGAGTTTGAAGACCTTCGTCTTGCTACTGAACGTTCTGCTAAACGCCCTAAAGCATTCATGCTCACAATCGGTAACTTGGCAATGCGTCTTGCACGTGCACAATTCTCATGCAACTTCTTTGCTTGCGCTGGTTACGAAGTAATCGACAACCTTGGTTTCGAAACTGTTGAAGCTGGTGTTGAAGCTGCTCAAAAAGCAGGTGCAGACATCATCGTTCTCTGCTCAAGCGACGACGAATATGCAGAATACGCTCCTGCAGCATTCAAAGCTATCGATGGCAAACAAATCTTCGTAGTAGCAGGTGCACCTGCATGCATGGAAGACCTCAAAGCTGCTGGCATCGAAAACTTCATCCACGTTCGCGTGAACGTACTTGATACACTTAAATCGTTTAACGCTCAACTTTTGAAATAATGAAACCAAATTTTAATGATATAAACATCAAAGAAGTTGCAGCTAGCAAAGCTACTGTCAACGGTGAAAATTGGTTGACTCCTGAACAAATTCCGGTTAAACCAATCTACACAAAAGAAGACCTTGAAGGTCTCGAACACCTCAACTATGTTGCAGGTCTTCCACCATTCCTTCGTGGCCCATATAGCGGTATGTACGCTATGCGTCCTTGGACAATTCGCCAATACGCAGGTTTCTCTACAGCACAAGAATCAAACGCATTCTATCGTCGTAACCTTGCTTCTGGTCAAAAAGGTTTGTCAGTAGCATTCGACTTGGCTACACACCGTGGCTACGATGCTGACCACGCTCGCGTTGTTGGTGACGTAGGTAAAGCTGGTGTATCTATCTGCTCTGTAGAAGATATGAAAGTGCTTTTCAATGGTATTCCATTGAACAAAATGTCAGTTTCTATGACAATGAACGGTGGTGTGCTTCCAGTTATGGCTTTCTATATCAACGCAGGTCTTGAACAAGGTGCTAAACTCGAAGAGATGGCAGGTACTATCCAAAACGATATCCTCAAAGAATTCATGGTGCGTAACACATACATCTACCCACCTAAATTCTCTATGAAGATTATCGCTGACATCTTCGAATATACAGCTAAAAACATGCCTAAATTCAACTCAATCTCTATCTCAGGTTACCACATGCAAGAAGCAGGTGCTACTGCAGATATCGAGTTGGCTTACACTCTCGCTGACGGTCTTGAATACCTCCGCGCAGGTGTTAACGCAGGTATGGACATCGACGCATTCGCTCCACGTTTGTCATTCTTCTGGGCAATCGGTATGAACTACTTCATGGAAATTGCTAAGATGCGTGCAGCTCGTATGCTTTGGGCTAAAATTGTAAAACAATTCAACCCTAAAAACCCTAAATCTCTAGCTCTACGTACACACAGCCAAACATCTGGTTGGTCTCTAAC
>JAFYMM010000127.1 GCA_017550055.1 Paludibacteraceae bacterium | reverse complement strand
AGTTTACGATTGCCGAAGCTCATAAGCGTCAAATAGAGGTGCATGTATGGCTCAATCCTTATCGAGTGTTGAATGTCAACAATTTGAAGCTTTTAACTCCTAATCACTTATATTTTCGTAAGCCCGAGTTATTTGTCAAATATGGCAAGCAGTACTATTTTAATCCCGGTCTTGATGAAACTCGCTCATATCTCAATGATGTAGTAGCTGATATTGTCACTCGTTACGATATTGATGCTGTGCATTTCGATGATTATTTCTATCCTTATAGGATTGCTGGTGAGGAATTCCCTGATGAGAAAACATTCTCGCAATATCCTCGTGGATTTAGTAATAAAGACGATTGGCGTCGCAATAACGTAAATCTTATTATTCAAGAACTTAGTGCAACTATCAAATCTATAAAACCTTGGGTCGAGTTTGGTATTAGCCCATTTGGTGTTTGGCGTAATGCCGATCAAGATGTCAATGGTAGTGCAACTCAAGCTGGCTGTACCAATTATGACGACCTCTATGCTGATGTCCGATTGTGGTTAAAAGAGGGTTGGATCGATTATGTCGTGCCACAGCTCTATTGGGAAATAGGTAAAAAAGTTGCTGATTATGAGGTGTTGGTCGATTGGTGGAGTAAAAATAGTTTTGGTCGTAATCTTTATATTGGTCTATCAGCCTCTAATTTAGGTCAAGGCAAAATAGAGGCATGGAAACGTCCAAACGAGCTTTGTCGTCAACTTGCAATGAATAATCTCCATCCAGCTACGAGTGGTGCTGTCTATTTTTCTTGCAAGGGTTTGTTGCGTAATGCTCAAGGATTGTGTGATAGTCTTCAACAAACTTATTACAAATATCCATCTCTTAATCCTGAAAATAAAAATCTTGTATGTGTTTCTTCTGCCGCACCACGCAATCTTCGCATCGAAAATGGCAAACTTCGTTGGGATGCTGTGGTTGATGAAGACGGATATCAAGTAGCATATTATGTAGTCTATATGTTTGATGCCTCGTCAAGCGAATTAGACATAGAAAAGCCATCAAATATATTGACGAAAACAAATAACACCGAAATCGACCTATCAACTATTGATACAAAAGGATTGAAACATGTGAAATTCATAGTAACCACAATCAACCGTTTCCGTCAAGAGAGTATAGTTGTCGATACAGTTACTTATACATTTTGATATTGACCTTTAATTATTAACTCCTCTTAAATATGAAATTTCTTGCAATCATTCCTGCGCGTTATGCTTCTACTCGTTTCCCCGCAAAGCCGTTAGCTATTTTGGACGGAAAGCCTATGATTCAGCATGTTTATGAGCGAGTATCAAGTTTGTTGGATGCTGTCGTTGCTACCGACGACCAACGTATTTTCGATGTAGTCGTAGGCTTTGGCGGTAGAGTAGTGATGACCTCAAGCGAACATCGCACTGGCACCGACCGTTGCTTCGAGGCATACAATAATTTTGGCGTAGAGGCAGATGTCGTTATCAATGTTCAAGGCGACGAACCCTTCATTGCCGAAGAGCAAATAAAACTACTAATGCAATGTTTCGACAATCCACAAACCGACATTGCAACACTTATAAAACCATTCCCTTCTGGCACTCCATTCAGCGTAATAGCCAATCCTAACACACCCAAAGTCATTACTAACCCACAAGGTCAAGCCATATATTTTTCTCGTAGCGTAATTCCATATTTTCGAGGAAAAGAAAACGAAGATTGGACTTCATTCCACACATATTACAAGCATATAGGCATTTACGCCTACCGTATTCAAGTCTTAAAGCAAATAACACAACTACAGCAAACTCCGCTCGAACTAGCCGAGTCGCTCGAGCAACTTCGCTGGCTTGAGAATCGATTGACAATCCAAACTGCTATCACAAATATCGAAACTATCGGCATCGACACCCCCGAAGATTTACTCAAAGCCGAGCAATATTTGCAGCAAAAAAAATAATATCGCTCCTTACCCTGTAGTTACCTTCAAGCAACCTTCACCGAAGAAGACTGACACATTCTCGGTCTGTATAACCAAAAAAATAACCCTCAAAAAATATATCAGTTATGAAATTTAAAAGAATACTTCTCAAACTTAGCGGCGAATCGCTAATGGGAAACAAACAACATGGCATCGACGACCAACGTCTATCTGAATATGCCGAACAAATAGCCGAAATCACACGTATGGGCATCCAAGTCGGAATCGTTATCGGTGGAGGCAACATCTTTCGTGGTTTAAGTGGTGCAGGTCGTGGTTTCGACCGTATCAAAGGCGACCAAATGGGTATGCTTGCAACGGTTATCAACTCTCTTGCCCTCAGTTCTGCTCTCGAAACAAAAGGCGTTAAAGCTCGTGTACTCACAGCTGTGCGCATGGAGCCAATTGGCGAATTCTACACTCGCGACAAAGCGGTTGAAACTCTCGAACGTGGCGAAGTAGCTATCTTCTCAGCAGGCACTGGCAATCCATATTTCACAACCGACACAGGCTCTTCTCTTCGTGGTATCGAAATCAAAGCCGACGTAATGCTCAAAGGTACTCGCGTTGATGGTATCTACACTGCCGACCCTGAAAAAGACCCAACAGCAACTAAATTCGACGAAATCACTTACGACGAAATCTACAATCGCGGTCTTAAAGTTATGGACCTCACAGCCACTACAATGTGCAAAGAAAACAACCTCCCAATCATTGTTTTCGATATGGACACCGTAGGCAACCTCGTGAAAGTCGTATCTGGCGAAAAAATTGGTACATACGTGCATAATTAATATTTAACAGTCCTAAATTTAAGATAAAATAGAGCATTAAATCCCCTTTAATGTTCTATTTTTTTATATCATTTTGTTAAATAATTATAAAAACATAAAAAAGTTTGTAGTTTCGAAAAAAAGTTGTAACTTTATGGCAAAATAGATATAATGTATAATGCACAATGCACAATGTGCAATTAAAGTAAGAAAGAACATAATTTTTGTAGTTGTGATTGTGTGTTAATTCTGTTGATTGTTAGGATATTATAACCTTAAATTATATATGAATTACTTGAGATTTGACAGGTTGCTGATGACTAACTTAGAGAAGTCGTTAGACAAAGAGATGTTACGCACTAATCGTGCAGGAGCCTATTCAAGTGGTACTATTGTTGATTGTAATACACGAAAGTATCATGGTTTGTTGGTTGTTCCGGTTGAAAAACTTGGGGGTAACCATGTTTTATTGTCTTCCTGTGATGAAACAATAATTCAACACGGAGCCGAGTTTAATATAGGCTTACACAAATATGCAGGAGATTATTATAGCCCTCGTGGGCATAAATATATTCGCGAGTTCCGTATGGGCTCGGTTGCAACAACTATCTACCGTATTGGTGGTGTGATTTTGCAAAAAGAGCGCATTTTGGTCTCTAACGAAAGCCGTGTGTTAGTGGCATATACATTGCTCGAGGCTCATTCTGCTACTACACTACGCTTGCGTCCATTCCTTGCTTTCCGCAGTGTGAACAAGTTGACTGAGCAAAACTCTGTTGCTTCTACCGACTATGCTGAAGCCGAAAATGGTGTGTCATTCTGTATGTACGAAGGCTACCCTAATCTCGTAATGCAAACAAACAAGCAAATGCAATGGGTGTCAGAGCCTAATTGGTATAATGGCATAGAGTATTCAAAAGAGGCTGAGCGTGGCTATGCTTTCAAAGAGGATTTGTTTGTGCCTGGATATTTTGAGCTTTCTATCAAGAAAGGCGAAACTGTGGTCTTCTCGGCGGGTACAGATGCCATTTCTCCTCGCAAGATGAAACGTCTGTTCGAGGAAGAAAAGGAAACAAGAATGGAACGCTCTGACTTTATGGCTTGCTTGAAGGCTTCGGCTGACCAATTCCACAACAAATTGTCTGATGGTTCTTATCTTTTAGCTGGTTGCCCATGGTTTGATTATCGTGCTCGCGATCAGTTCATCTCTCTCCCAGGTGTTACGCTTTATGCCGATAAAGAGAAGGCTTTTGATGAAATAATGGAGTGTGCATCGGTGGCTTTGCGTGAGTTTATGAATGGTGAGCCATCAACAACACGTTTGAAAGAGGTTGATGCTCCTGATGTTTTGTTGTGGGCTATTTGGGCTATTCAACAATATGCAATAAAGTTAGGTGTTGACGTGGCGGCTGAAAAGTATGGTCAATTGGTGTTTGATATAGTTAATTATATTCGTCGTCAGCAACATCCAAATCTTTCTGTGCATGACAACGGCTTGTTGTATGTCAAAGGAACAGAAAAACCTGCTACATGGATGAATGCCGTAGAGAACGGATGGCCAATCACACCTCGTACGGGCTATGTGGTAGAAATCAATGCTTTGTGGTATAATGCGTTGAAGTTTGCCGCAGAATTGGCTACTGCACAAAAGAACGAAAATCAAGCCGATTTGTTCGATTATCAAGCAGGACTTTCGGGCAATTCGTTGGTGGCTAAATTCTGGAATGGCACATATCTGTATGATTATGTAGATGGCGACTATTGCAACAAAGAGGTGCGTCCTAATATGTTGTTTGCAGTGTCGTTGCCATATTCGGCATTAGACAGAAAACAACAAAAATCGGTTGTTGATATCGTAACTCGTGAGTTGTTGACTATTAAAGGTTTGCGCAGTCTTAGTCCAAAGAGTGGCATGTATCGTCCAGAATATATTGGAGGCGAATTGGAACGTGATCGCAATTACCACAATGGTCCAATTTGGCCTTGGACAACAGCTTCGTTCGTAGAGGCTTATCTCAAGGTGTATAAGATGAGTGGAGTCTCTTTTGTTATGCGTATTATGGCAGGCTTTGAGCCTGAAATGAAGGAGTTGACTCTCTGCACATTGTCTGAATTATACGATGGCAATCCTCCTTTCCGTGGTCATGGTGCTATGAGTTTTGCTATGTCGGTAGCCGAAGTTATTCGTGCTTATACGCTAATGCACAATGCTCTATGTACAATGCAAAATGCATAATGCACAATAAATCTAAAAAATAACCTTAAAGTAATAAATTATTTGCAATGATTAATTATGAATTATGAATTGTGAATTATGAATTGATAATATGAAAGCATTAATGTTTGGGTGGGAATTTCCACCGCATATTTTAGGGGGCTTGGGTACTGCTAGTTTTGGTCTGACTCGCGGTATGAGTATGCAACCAGATATGGATATCACTTTTGTTATCCCAAAACCATGGGGCGATGAGGACCAATCGTTTCTTCGCATAATTGGTGCTAACACAGTGCCAGTGGTGTGGCGCGATGTTGATTGGGATTTTGTGAATAATCGCATAGGCTCATTCTTGCACCCTGATACTTATTATCATTTCCGTAATGGTATAAAATATAATTTTAATCGTATAGGAACTAACGATTTGGGTTGTATCCAATTCTCAGGTCGTTATCCAGATAACCTTCTCGAAGAGATTGGCAACTACGAAGCCGTGGCAAGTGTGTTGGCGCACTCGCTCGATTTCGATATTATCCACTCTCACGACTGGTTGACATATCCAGCAGGTATTTTTGCAAAACGCATCAGTGGCAAACCGATGGTTATCCACGTGCATGCTACTGACTATGACCGTAGTCGTGGCAATGTGAATCCTGATGTCTATCGTATCGAGAAAGAGGGTATGGACGTAGCCGACCATATCATTACAGTGTCTAACTTGACACGTCAAACAGTCATTGAAAAATATCATCAAGACCCTGCCAAAGTTACAACAGTGCATAATGCTGTTGAGCCTCTTGACTTTGTGGATGAATTGCATAAGTCGGAACGCAAAGACAAGGTGATTATATTCTTGGGTCGTATCACAATGCAATAGGGTCCTGAATACTTTGTAGAGGTGGCGGCTCGTGTATTGGCTTCGACCGATGGAGTGCGTTTCGTGATGGCAGGTAGTGGCGATATGATGGACAAAATGGTGCGCTTGGCGGCTAAGAAAGGTATTGCCGATAAATTCCACTTCACAGGCTTCTTGAAAGGTCGCAACGTATATGAAATGTTGGCAGAGAGCGATGTATATATGATGCCATCGGTGTCAGAGCCATTTGGTATTTCGCCTCTCGAAGCTATGCAATGTGGCACTCCAAGTATTATATCAAAACAATCGGGTTGTGCCGAAATTCTCGACCATGCAATTAAGACAGACTATTGGGATATCGATGCAATGGCAGATTATATCCATGCAATTGTGAAATATCCAGCTATGTATAAGTCGTTGCGCGAAAACGGATTGGCAGAAATCGACAAAATCCGTTGGGAGTATGCAGGTCAAAAAGTTCGTGCAATCTACGACAAAGTTTTAGGTCGATGATAGTAAAAATTTCAACTTTTAAATTTCAACTTTCAAATTCTAATATAATATGAAAACAATAAATCTCTGTTTCCGTGTTCATCAAAGATACAATCTAAAACGCTATCGTTTCTTTGAAATAGGCAATGACCACTACTATTATGATGATTATGCCAATGAATCGGCTATGGCAGCGGCAGTAGAACAATCGTATCTCGAAGCTAACCGTATGTTGCTCGATATGATTAAGAGTTCAAACGGTCGTTTCCGTGTATCGTTCTCTATTTCAGGCCTTGCTCTCGAACAATTCCAACAATATGCTCCTGAAGTGATTGAAAGCTTCCAAGAATTGGCAAAAACGGGTAGTGTAGAGTTCTTGGCTACTCCTTATGGTCACTCATTGGCTGCTTTGTATAACGACGACGAATTCGAATTGCAAGTGAAAATGCAAGCCGACAAAATCCAAGAGTTGTTTGGCAAACGTCCAACGGTATTCGCTAACTCAGGATTGTTGTTTAGCGACGAAATCGCCGATAAAGTCTATCGCATGGGCTATAAAACCATTATGATTGAGGATGCTAAACACGTGATGGGTTGGAAGAGTTCGCACTATGTATATTCAAGCATTGCTAATCCTAAAGCAAAATTGCTCGTGCGCGATAGCAAGTTGAGCGATGATATCAACTATCGTTTCTCTCAATGGGGTTGGTGCGAATATCCACTTACTGCTGAGAAATTCATTGATTGGGTGAACGCATCGCCAGCCGAAGAAGAGGTGTTTAATATATTCTTGGGCTACGAAGCTATTGGTCAATTGAATAGTCGCGAATCTGGCATTTTCGAATTCTTCAAAGCATTGCCATACCACGCAATTGAAAAAGGCATTACATTCTCAACTCCAAGCAAAACTATTGAAACATTCAAGCCTGTAGATACACTTTCTGCTCTCTATCCAATGTCGTGGACCGACGAAGAAAAAGACATCAGTGCATGGTGTGGCAACGACCTTCAAAACGAGGCTTTGACTAAATTGTATAACTTGGCAGAGCGTGTGCATTTGTGTTCTGACCCATTGTTGAAGCTCGATTGGCAACGCTTGCAAGACACAGCTCACTTCTTCTTTATGACTACAAAACACTACTCAAATGGTGTTGTTTTGGCTCAAAATATTCCTTATGAATCGCCATACGAAGCTTTCATGAACTATATGAATGTGCTTAGCGACTTCATTGAACGTGTAAATGCTCAGTACCCAACAAGTATCGAAAATGAGGAGTTGAATGCACTTTTGAAGACAATTTACAACCAAGGGCAAGAGATTGAAGAGCTAAAATCTAAGCTTAAGAAAACTAAAAAATAATTCGATTTTGCATTGAAAAATGTTTAAATTGCGAAAAATCGCCTCTAATTTAGGGGCGATTTTTGTGTGATATATGGTGAGTTTGATGCTTCTTTTTGTGAAATCTTGATTCGGTTTATAATGATGGTGTTATTTAAGTAGTTGATAATTAGATTTAAAAAGACGAGTGAGAAAATATTTTGAAAAAATGCAGTTTTTTGTTTGTTAATTTGCAAAAAAGTTGTACCTTTGCATTCGGTAAGTCCTACACGACCAGCTCCCTTTGAACTCCCCCAGGACTTGACCGTAGCAAGGGTAGGAGGTTGTAGCGGTGCGATGTAGGTAGCTTACCTTTCCAATATAAAATTTGCCTCTTTAGCTCAGTTGGCCAGAGCACGTGATTTGTAATCTCGGGGTCGTTGGTTCGAATCCGACAAGAGGCTCGGAAAAGACAAAAGAGAGTTCATCAAAAGAACTCTCTTTTTTGTATATATATACTTCTGGTATCTGGTTGTAATAGTCGCATTTATAGCGTTTTAGGGGATGTGATGTTTTTCTGGAACTATCTTTATTTTACTGCTTGAGTTATTGCCTTCCTGATTCACTTGTATCTGAACAGGTATTCGCTCCTGAAGTTCCTCCACATGGCTTATAATACCTACATGGCGTCCTGCTTTTGAATGTAATGAGCGAAGTGTCTCTACTGCTTTCTGAAGAGGTTCGCCGCTGAGTGTACCGAAGCCTTCATCGATGAAAAGAGTGTCAACTTGCAACTGCTGTCCGATGTCGCTTAAGGCTAATGCCAACGATAGGGAAACAAGGAAACTCTCACCGCCAGAGATAGTACTAGCGGCACGACTGATAAATCCCTGATAGGCATCTTCCAGTGAGATGACAAATGTGCCTGGAGCTACTTTTAAGGTATAGCGATCTGTAAGCGTCTTCATGTAGCTGTTGGCAGAGTGTATGAGACTTGTCAGGACGTAACTTTGAGCAATCTTGCGGAAGGTGCTGCCTGTGGAATTGCCGATTAACTGATTCAATCGTGACCACTTCAGATAAACGGATTTCTTGTCTTCTGCCTCTTTGATGAGAGTGCCCAGGCGTTCACGATTCTCCTTGTCCGTTTTGAGTTCCTGATTGATGGCTCCCTTCTTTTCGCCAATTTCGGCAAGTTGTTTCTCCGTGCCTTCTATTCGCTCATTGAGTGCATCGAGAGTATCTTCTTCTGTCATTTCCGGCTTTTTTGTCTGATGTTCTGCAATGTGTTTTTCGGCATTGTCAAAGAGAGTCTTCTTTGCAACAACTGCTTCACGGGCAGTTTTCAGCATATCGTTCTCGCGGGTAATGTCGATAGAGGTATAGGCATTCAGTGCTACAAGACGTTCAATGCAGAGCTTGGGGTGTTCTGCAAGGAAATCCTTTAGTTTCGCTTGATTGACATCCATGCTTTCTTCTGCGGTCTTCAACTTACTGAGAGCTGTTGCCACAGAGGTGTTGAGTGTGTTGGCTTGTGTGAGCAGATTATCTACATTTGCAGCGTCAGCAGATTCGACCTCTTTCCATGAAGGCATAACCGAAACGATGGAACTCAGCACAGCTTGGGCATTTGCCAGATTGGCTTTTGAGGTTTCGAGTTTGCCGGCAAGTCTTTGCTTCTCCTTGACCATGTTGTTATATTCCTCTGCAGAGGAGGTGAGTGCAGAGGCAAATTCCCTTGGGGTCTCTTTCCAGTCAATCTGCCAACCACCAACTATGAGTTGGGATACTTTATCTTCTGCATCATGAACCTCATCCTTCTTCGATGCCAAGAGGGCATTGGCAGTAGAGATTCTGGTCTTGCATTCGTCCGTCGCCTTCTCTGCTTCTGTAATTTTTGCAACTAAAGTTTCAACGTTCTTGCGCTTTGCTTCCAGTGCCTTTCGGAGTTCCTTGACCTCAGTTTCGCGCCTCTCGCCATCCTTGATTTTTTCGTTCAACTCAGCCAGTGTCTTTGATGTCGTATCTTCAAGTGTGGCAAGTGTGGATAGGGCAGTGCCCTCCTGTTTTTCTATGCCACACCCTCTGCAGGCATCCAGAGCTTTCTGCTCGGCGTTGGTGACGGATTTGTCTTCATTCAATGCTTTAGTATCACGCTCGTATAACTTTGATTCTGTTTTGATTTCAGCATCAAGTTTGTTCTTTGTATCAACCAGTTTCCGATGCTCCTTTTCCGCATCTTCGTATGCTTTCTTCAAGTCGCCAACAAGAGCCACAAGTTCCTCCTCCAAAGGAAGTGCTGACTTGATTTCCTGACGACATACAGGACACATGTCGCCTACCCGGAGTTTTAATCTCAGGGTAGAAGCAAACTTGTTTACGGTATCGCTCTGTTTATCTAAATCTTCCTTGCGAACATCCATCTTGATCTTGGTTTCATGGATGAGGATTGCCATGGCAGCAGACACTTCTACCTTCTTCTCAAGTGCCTCCTTTCGTTCTTCAAGACTCTTGCGTGTTTCCTCATATTGAGCTTTAGTGGATACCAGCGTTTCGATGCGCTCCTTGGCGGTTTTAACCTTGCCCAGCAAGTCCTTTGCAACCTCGCGCTTCTCACGCAGTTCCGGCAAATTGAGGGTCGCAAGAGCTTCTTCCCGAGACTTTACCTCTGCTTCATCTATTTCGAAAGCATCCTTTGCCTTTTGGGCATTTTCCTTGGCTTTCTCAACCACAGGAGCGAGTTCATAATCCAGATTCTTCTTCTCCAACTCTATAGTTGCCAGGCTCTTCTTGATGGCCTTGCGTCCCTCGTCAATAGCATTCAGATGACCAACTATTGTCTGAGCGTTTTCATACACGTTGGCCTTATCGGCTTTGGCAGAGAGGAATGCCTCAATCTTATTTATTTCCGCTTCAATCTTTTCAACCCCGTTCTCTGCATACTTCTGTCCACCAGACAACTTGGAGTATGTGCTCGCCAGTTCGTTAAGAGCATTCTTCTGCGTCTTCTGTGCATCAGAAGCCTTCTGCACCTCTGTCAGCCACATGCGCGCATCAATGGTTACGTTCCAATCCTCTACAGTTTGCTCCTTCTGCTTGAAATCCTCACTTTCTACAACTATGTTGGCATGGAGCAGGGTTTCTGCCGCCTCGTTCTTGTCTTTTATCAGCTCGAGATCTTTCGCCAACCAGTCGCGTTTCGCTACATCCTTGTCGCTATCAGCCTTAACCTCCTTATGTTGGTTATCAAGAGCGGATAACGCTTGGCGCTTCTCGGCAATTTCCTCGTCTGTAAGTGTGCGAGTGCCTTCTATAATGCGCTTGGCGTCCTCCCATTCCTTTTTCTTTTCATCGGTCAGTACATAAACTTTTGCACCAATTT
>JAFYMM010000126.1 GCA_017550055.1 Paludibacteraceae bacterium | reverse complement strand
TATTCACACGGGCATTATTATAAATTAGGTGAAGAGATTGGTAAATTTGGTTGGTCAGTTCGTAAGAATAAAAAGAAATAAAGAAAATAAGCAACATGAAAAAGTTCCTGTTTTTATTTGCAATTATTGCAATATTAGTAAGTTGTGCGAATACAACTATGCCCGAATCTCCATTTGAGGTGTCAAAACTTGAAGTTACGTCGGGCAATCTTTGGCATGCAGAGGTGTTTTCGCCTGAGATGAATGAGACAATAAAAATAGATGTGTGGACTCCTGATGGTTACACAGCATCGAAACAATACCCCGTAATTTATATGCACGATGGGCAGAATCTTTTTGATGCTAATTCAACATGGAATCATCAAGCATGGGAAATAGATTCAGTTTTAGGCTCTCTTATTGCAGATAAAAAGGTTAGACCTGCTATTGTTGTTGGTATTCATAGTGTTGATACAACGCGCATTGGCGACCTTATGCCAGAGCGAGTAGTGGAGATTACCCCTCCGGGCGAAGTGCGCGATTTCATTGACCTTATGTGTCGTGGGCAATATCGTGCAGATGAATATCTAAAATTTATAGTTGAAACTCTCAAACCTCTCATTGATAGTCGTTTTTCAACACTTGCTGACCGTCAATCAACCACTATAATGGGGTCGAGTATGGGTGGACTTATTTCTATTTATGGTTTGAGTGAGTATCCAGAAGTGTTTGGTGCAGCTGTTTGTATGTCAACGCATTGGACTGGTGCAATAGGTGATAATCAAGACTTTCCAATAGCAATGAAATACTATCTAATGGACCGTCTTCCTCGAGGCACCGACCATCGTCTCTATTTTGATAATGGCGATTGCTCTTATGATTCGCAATATCTTCCTGCCTATGAAATGATGAATCGCCTCTTCGATTTCCTTGGTTATCAAGAGGGCGACCGCCTCAAAACAGGAGTATTCCAAGGGCATTCCCACTCCGAAAAATCGTGGTCGGAACGTGTGGATATTCCTTTACGATTTATATTAGAATAGAAGATACAAAAAAAATCTCCCGGTTGGGAGATTTTTTTGTATCTTACATTTCAGATTCTTTCATGCGTTCGGCGTTTTCTGCGACTATGAGTTGGTCTATGCAGTTTTGTATGTCGCCGTCCATAAATGCTCCGAGGTTGTAGATTGTGTAGTTGATACGGTGGTCGGTGATGCGACCTTGTGGGTAGTTGTATGTGCGGATTTTAGCAGAGCGATCGCCTGTGCTGACCATTGTTTTACGACGAGAAGAGATCGCTTGTAGGTGTTCTTGAAGTGCCATGTCGTAAAGTTTGTTACGCAACATTTGTAATGCCATTTCGCGGTTAGCCAACTGAGAGCGAGCTACTTGACATTGAATCATGATGCCTGTAGGTTTGTGAGTAAGTTGCACTTTAGTTTCTACCTTATTGACATTCTGTCCACCTGCACCAGATGAACGTGCAGTTTGATATTCCAAGTCAGCAGGATTGATTTCTACGTCAACTTCTTCAGCTTCAGGGAGAACAGCTACTGTTGCAGCCGAAGTGTGTACACGACCTTGTGTTTCGGTTTGAGGGACACGTTGCACACGGTGTACGCCAGATTCGTATTTAAGGATTCCGTATGTGCCACCATCGCCAGCCACATTGAAAATAATCTCTTTGTAACCACCAGCAGTACCTTCGGTGAGCGAAGTAACCTCAATGCGCCAACCTTTTTGTTCGCAATATTTTGTGTACATGCGATATAGGTCGCCAGCAAAGATAGCAGCTTCATCGCCACCTGTACCACCACGAATTTCAACTGTACAGTTTTTTGAATCTTCAGGGTCGGCAGGGATAAGCAATATTTTTATCTCCTCTTCTAATGGCTCAACACGAGGTTCTAAATCTTCCAATTCCATTTTCGCCATTTCGCGAAGGTCTGGGTCATTTTCTGTATTTAGTATCGTTTTAGCCTCTTCGATATTATTTAGAACACGGCGATATTCGTCGCGTTTGGCAAGAATTTTTTCTAAATCGCTATATTCTTTATTGAGTTTTACAAAGCGTTTCATGTCTGCAATCACCGCAGGGTCGGTAATTAGAGTAGAAACTTCTTCAAAACGGGCATTCAAACCCTCAAGTCTGTTGAGTAGTTGATTATTCATTGTTTTTATTAACAAGTAGTTAGTTGCAAATTGTAAGATTTTTAGACAACTTGCAAAGTTACAAAAAAAATCTCAACTTGCAATTCCTAATATTCGAGATTTTGCAGTAATAAAAAAATACTAATTTATATACGCTATTTAGACTTTTTTTTGTATCTTTGCACTTGGTTTGTTTGCAACCGATAAAAACGAATTATTATATTACCTTAAATATTAATTTAAAATGAAAAAAGACAATCAAATTTTCGATTTAATCGAACAAGAAAAACAACGTCAACTTAAAGGTATTGAGTTGATTGCTTCTGAAAACTTTGTTAGCGAGCAAGTAATGCAAGCTATGGGTTCTGTGATGACAAACAAATATGCTGAAGGTTATCCTGGCAAACGTTACTATGGTGGTTGCGAAGTAGTTGACCAATCAGAAAACATCGCTATCAACCGTTTGAAAGAACTTTTCGGTGCAGAATGGGCTAACGTACAACCTCACTCTGGTGCTCAAGCTAATATGGCTGTATTTATGGCAGTTCTTAATGTTGGCGATACTTTCCTCGGTCTTAACCTTTCTCACGGTGGTCACCTTTCTCACGGTTCTCCTGTGAATATGTCAGGTATCAACTACAAAGCTCTCGAATATAGCGTAAAAGAAGAAGATGGTCGCGTTGACTATGACCAACTCGAACGCGTAGCTCGCGAAAACAAACCAAAACTTATCGTTGCTGGTGCTTCTGCTTATTCTCGTGAATGGGATTATGCTCGTATCCGTAAAGTAGCTGACGAAATTGGTGCTATTTTCATGGTGGATATGGCTCACCCTGCAGGTCTTATCGCTGCTGGTTTGCTCGAAAACCCAGTAAAACATGCTCATATCGTAACTTCTACTACTCACAAAACTCTTCGTGGTCCACGTGGTGGTATCATCTTGATGGGTAAAGACTTCCCTAATCCATGGGGCAAAACTACTCCTAAAGGTGAAGTGAAAATGATGTCAGCATTGCTTGACTCTGCAGTATTCCCAGGCGTACAAGGTGGTCCACTTGAACATGTAATCGCTGCTAAAGCTGTTGCATTCGGTGAAGCTCTTCAACCTGAATTTAAAGAATATCAAATGCAAGTGAAGAAAAATGCTGCTGCTCTTGCTGAAGCATTTATCGCTAAAGGTTATAAAATCGTATCTGGTGGTACAGATAACCACTCTATGCTTGTTGACCTTCGCACTAAATTCCCTGAATTGACAGGTAAAGTAGCAGAAAAAGCTCTTGTTGCAGCAGATATCACTACTAACAAAAATATGGTGCCATTCGATTCACGCAGCCCATTCCAAACTTCAGGTCTTCGTTTCGGTACACCTGCTATTACAACTCGTGGTGTGAAAGAAGATGTTATGCCTATTATTGTTGACCTTATCGACCGCGTACTTAACGCTCCAGAAGATGAAGCAGTTATCGCAGCAGTTCGTAAAGAAGTGAACGAAATGATGGTTAAATATCCATTGTTTGCTTGGTAATTAAATAAACAAACAAGATACAAGACACGAGATACGAGACTAATAAAGTCTTGCTTCTCGTGTCTTTTGTCTAATAATATAATTATGACTGAAATAGTAAAAGAATTGATTGAAGAGGTTGATACCATTGTGTTCTATGGTGTCAACAATGTTAATATTCGTTTGATTAAAGATTTATGTCCGAAGGTGAAGATTGTGGCGCGAGGACGTATGATGAAACTTTCTAGTGAAGATGAGAATGAGGTGGAGAATCTTGCTTGTGTTGTAGATAAATTGATGATGCAAGCAGCTAAAACAAATGTGTTGACAGAAGAGACTGTGTTGGAGATGATAAAAGGTAATGAAATACCTGAAGTAAAAACAGATAATTTGATACTCCATGGAGTAGGAGGCAAGGAGGTGCGTGCGCGCACTGCAAATCAGCGTTTGTTGGTTGAGGAGTATAAGAAAAACGACTTGTTGTTTGCTATAGGACCAGCAGGTTCGGGTAAGACATATACAGCTATAGCACTTGCTGTTAGAGCATTGAAAAATAAGGAAGTAAAGAAGATTATACTTAGTCGTCCTGCAGTGGAAGCAGGGGAGAAGTTGGGTTTCTTGCCAGGCGATATGAAAGACAAGATTGACCCTTATCTTCAGCCTCTCTATGATGCGTTGGAAGATATGATTCCACCGGCAAAATTGGCTGAGTATATGACAAATAAGACTATACAAATTGCACCACTTGCATTTATGCGTGGTCGCACGTTGAGCGACGCTATTGTTATACTTGATGAGGCTCAAAATACATCTGTTCAGCAGATAAAGATGTTTCTTACGCGTATGGGGCTAGGTTCGAAAATGATTATTACGGGTGATATGACACAGATTGACCTTCCGCCTCAACAAAAATCAGGGCTTAAGGATGCAATGGAGGTGTTGAAAGATATTAAAGGTATTGGATTTGTGCATTTTAATCAGAAAGACATCGTACGTCATAAACTTGTGCAACGAATAGTTGACGCATATAATAAACATTAAAAAGACAGAATAACATAATAACAAAATTTTATGTTGTTTTGTTATTATGTCTAAAAAAATAACTGATATGAAAAGATCTACTTTTGGTTCGAAGTTTGGTATGTTGGCTGCCGCAGTGGGTTCGGCTGTTGGGTTGGGGAATATATGGAAATTTCCTTATCTTGCAGGTGAAAATGGTGGAGGTGCTTTCATCATTGTTT
>JAFYMM010000125.1 GCA_017550055.1 Paludibacteraceae bacterium | reverse complement strand
GTAGGTGCGAGCGCCGAGTTCTTTGTCAATCATGTAGAGGCCGTAGCCGTTGCTACCCACCATGCGGAGATGGTTGAGGATGTCTTGCACGCTGGCTTCTTCTTCGACTTGCTCATCGATGAACCATTTGAGCATGCTCTGCGATGCGTAGTCGCGCTCGTCGAGGGCAATGGTGTAGAGGTCGTTGATGAGGAGAGAGATTTTCTTCTCGTGCTGGAGGGTGTTTTCGAACACGGCTAAGGGGGATGCCCACTCGGTTTCGACCTCGTCGATGGGACGAAGTTTGACGCGTCCACCACGCGCTACTACATGATTGAAGAGCATTTGTGCATGGTCTTGCTCTTCTTTGAACTGCACATGAAACCAATGTGCCATGCCTGTGAGGCCTTGGGTGTGGCAATATGCCGACATCGACAAATAGAGATATGCCGACCACATCTCGGCATTGATGTGCGCATTTAACGCTGATTCGATTCTTGATGGTAACATAATGATAATAATTAGGAATTAGGAATTAGGAATGAAAGTTGAAATTTTTTTCGCATTTTTCGCCATTCGGCTCAAGACCGTTGGTTCGCTCAAAGATTTTTTCTGCGCTCGGCATAGTTTAAGCAAGCTTAACTATGCCCTCGCTTATCGAAAAAAGTCGACGGTCGGTTGACTTTATAAAACTGTTGTTATTCTATTTCCTGTGGTATCAAGAATCGTGCCATTGTGGATGAGGAGAGAAAGGGGAACAATCACACTATCACAATCTTATTGCCCGATGGGTCGAGGATGGTGCCGTCGGAGGCGGGGATGTGGTTTGTGGCGAGGAGTTTCAAGAGTTGCTCGTACTGATATTGCGATGCCATGCGTATGGTGATGGTTTGCTTCACGCAGATTGAAGAGTCAAAGCGAAGAAGCAAGCCGTTGTCGAACTGCACGCCTCGCTCGTGATATTCGCCACCAAAGAGTTCGATGTAGAACTGACGCATTGCTTCATCGTCGGTAGACGACATAATAATCTCCGCCACATGCCAAAGGGCTTGGTGAGCCTTGCGCTGTGGGCCTGACTTCATCGCTGACTTGCGCGACTGATAGTCGGCATATTGTTTTTCTAAAAAGTTATCGGCCATAATTGAATTTTATTTTTAACATAATGACACAAAGACATAATCTTTATTTTCCACATACGCCTCGCTATACCTACGGTATATCTCAGCAAATAAAAGACATATTAAATCGTAATTTATATGTTGCAAAAGTACGAAAAAAATTGTATCTTTGCAACACTGTTTTACAAAATGGTGTTGCTTGTTGGGCGAGGTCTCGGCTTGCACCAACTTTGCAGGGTTTTTAAAACAAATAATTATGGTTAGAAAATTAGATACTGAAGAGATTATTCGTATTTCGACGGATGAGTTTAAGCAGGCGAAGAAGATTCCGCTGGTGATGGTGCTGGACAATGTGCGCAGTATGCACAACATTGGGTCAGTGTTTCGCACGTCGGATGCCTACTTGGTGGAGAAGGTGGTGCTTTGTGGCATCACGGCGCAACCGCCTCACCCAGAGATTCACAAGTCGGCTCTTGGGGCTGAGTTTAGTGTGGATTGGGAGTACTATGCCGACACGAATGAGGCTGTGGAGGCTCTGAAACGCGAGGGCTACGAGGTGTGGGCCATTGAGTTGGCTGAGAATTCGGTGATGTTGCAGGATTTCGACTTCGACGGAGAGGGTGAGCATCGCATCGCGGTGGTGATGGGCAACGAGGTGAAGGGCGTGCAACAGTCGGTGATTGACCAATGCAAAGGGTGCATCGAATTGCCACAGTTCGGCACAAAACACTCGCTCAACGTGAGCGTTACGGCCGGAATCGTGATTTGGGAAATGTTTAAAAAACTTTATTGATATTTTATTTATAAAGACATAATGACATAAGAACAAAAATTAAATTGTTGACTACGAAAAACAAGTTGCAACTTAAAATCTGTCATTCATTAACTGAGATATGCCGTAGGTATAGCGAGGCATATGTGGAAAATAAAGATTATGTCTTTATGTCATTCTGTCTAAAAAAAATATACATACAATGAAAAAATTGGTGATTTTTGACCTTGATGGTACTTTATTGAATACGTACGAGGATATTGCTATGGCGACGAATCATGCCTTGGCGATGTATGGCTACCCAACGCATCCGACGCATGTGATTAAGAGTTTTGTGGGTAATGGCATCAACAAATTGTTTGAACGTGCGTTGCCTGAGGGGCATAAGGATATGGACGAGGTGTTGAAGATTCGCGCGGCATTCATCCCTTACTACAACGAGCATGGGGCTGACTTCACGATGCCATTTGAGGGAATTGTGGAGTTGCTATACACATTGCAACGATTGGGATTGAAGTTGGCTGTGGCATCGAACAAATATGAGCAGGCGACTAAGGCGTTGGTGGAGACTTATTTCCCAGAGATTGAGTGGTGCGCAGTGTTTGGTCAGCGCGAGGGTGTGCCTACAAAACCTGACCCTACAATAGTGGAGGAGATTTTGGAAAAGGCAGGCATTGACGACAAGAGCGAGGTGCTATACGTGGGCGATTCGGGCGTGGATATGCAGACCGCCATCAACGCAGGCATCGACGCCGTAGG
>JAFYMM010000021.1 GCA_017550055.1 Paludibacteraceae bacterium | reverse complement strand
TTGGTATGGGTAACAACCCAATGGTAGGTGCTACAGTTGCTGTTGCAGTTGCTATTGAAGAGGCTTGTAAATAATTGTTTAAGTTATATATACTAAAAAAGCTGACCGTTTAGGTCAGCTTTTTTTATTCCCCTCCGACAGTGAGTTTATCTACTAATACACTTGGCATACCACATGTGACGGCGCAGGATTGACCCTCTTTGCCGCAAGTCCATGTGCCATTGTCAATGCGAGGATTATTGCCTACCATCGATATTGCTGCGAGTGCTTCTGGTCCATTGCCAATTACATTTATATCTTTTATAGGTGTTGTGAGACGACCATTTTCGATGAGCCAACCAGATTTGACGTAGAATGTGAAGTCGCCAGCACCGATTTGTACTTGTCCGTTTGAGAATACATCGACATATACACCATGTTTTACATTGGCAATCATCTCTTCTTCTGAATGTGGACCAGCCTCCATATAAGTGGCACGCATACGAGGCATAGGAGTGTAGCGGAATGACTCGCGACGACCATTACCCGTAGGCGAAACTCCATAATGGCGGGCGGATATTCGGTCGTGAAGATAAGAATTGAGACGACCTTCGGCAACGATATATGTCTTTTGACCTTCAATGCCTTCGTCGTCGAAGTTGATAGATCCACGATTATGAGGTATAGTGCCATCATCGACAACGTTGATAAGAGTGTTGCATATCATCTTACCGAGTTTGTCGCTGAAAATACTTGTTCCTAATCTATTGAAATCAGCTTCGAACGCATGTCCTATTGCTTCATGAAGCAATATTCCAGAGTCACCTGCTCCCATTACAACAGGCATCTCTCCTCCTTTAGGTTTAATAGCATCGAAAAGAATAGCAGTGCGCGACACTACTTCTTGTGCCAATTCTTCGATAAGTTCTTCGTTCAAAAATTCATATCCAATGTGGAACGAGCGCGAAGAACCTGCTTGTTCGCGACGTCCTTTTTCATCTTCCATCACGCATGTAGCCGAAAGCATAGCCATAGGAATGCAGTCGGTGAAAAGATTACCTTCAGAGTTGAAAAAAAGTATATCGCTTGTGCCATCTCCTTGTGTGATAGCTACTTTTTTTACTCTTGTATCGAGTTCAAATATGCGAGTATTAAGTTTTTCGAGCCAAGGTTTGCGGTCTAATAATGTTTTTTCTTCCCAATGGTGTAGAATAGGGTAGCGGTTGGGTGATGTAAGTTCGTGAATATCTACATTATTATATTTTTCGCCATTTGAGGCGATACGATTGGCAGTGTGAGCCGCTTTTAGTAGGTCTTCTACTGTTGCGGTTTCGGTATAAGCATAGCCAGTTTGGTCGCCAACTATCACTCTGACACCTGCTCCATACTCGATATGCGATGAGGCATTATCTACATTATTGTCAATAAGTCTTACATTATTTGAGTATGCGTGTTCAAAGTATATATCGGCGTATGTAGCTCCGCGCTCCATAGCTACTGAGATGATACGTTGTAAGTCGTTGAGAGTTATTTTGAAGTGTTCTAAAGCCCAATTTAGCTTTTGTGAAAACTGATACATAGTAAAATTTTTTAAGAAAAATAAAATTATTTTGCAAAATAACAAAAAAAAGTTGAATATCTGTATATTATTCAAAAAAAAATGTGTAATTTTGCACCCGATATTGTTTAATATTTTAATTTGCATTGAAAATGAAAAAATTAGTATTGTTTTTTGCTGTTGCTACAGCTGTAGCATTCGCATCTTGCGGTAACAAAGAAGCTAAAACTGAAGAAGCTGCTGCTGAAGAAGTAGTTGCTGTAGAGGAAGTTGTAGCTGTTGATACTGTTGCTGTAGAAGAAGTTGTAGCTGATACAGTTGTTGCTGAAGTTGTAGAAGAAGTTGTTGCTGAATAATTAACAACTATTTGTCAACTTTATTAGGTAAAAGAGGTTATCTTACATAGATAATCTCTATTTTTTTGTTAAAAAAGTCCTAAATATTGCGAATATGAGTCTTTTTTTGTAATTTTGCAAAGTATAAAATTGTAAAGTTTGATATTAAAAGATTGATACTTACTTTTAATTATAGGCATTAAAACTAAACTTTAAACTCTAAACTATTTTGTTACGTATAGCTATACAATCGAAAGGACGAATGTGTCAAGAATCACTCGATTTACTTGATTCTGTTGGTGTGAAACTTGTGCTTCGCGAATCAAATCCGTTACTCGTTCGTTCGTCTAATTTTCCTGCCGAAGTCCTATTCATCGAAAAAGACCGCATTCCTGAATTTGTAGCCCAAGGCATTGCCGATGTTGGTATTTGTGGCGAATATCTTGCTCGTCAGGCAGGAACTTCCGATTCATGTATTATTAAACGTTTGGGATTCAACAAGTCTACCCTTTCTCTTGCTATACCGCGCGATGC
>JAFYMM010000124.1 GCA_017550055.1 Paludibacteraceae bacterium | reverse complement strand
GGCAGGTATGCCACGCTCGGTAGTAGAGAGGGCAAATGAGGTGTTGGAGATGTTGGAGAGCGAGAATAAGCAATCTATTATTGAAGGCAAAGATATGACCAAAGCAGCAGTGCGCGAAGGGGTACAACTCAGTATGTTTCAGTTAGACGACCCAGTGCTTGCAGCAGTGCGTGACGAGATATTGGGACTTAATATTGACAATCTAACACCAGTGGAGGCACTACTGAAACTGAATGAGATAAAGAAAATAGTTTCGGGGAAATCATAGTTTCTCTCAAATAATTTTCTCCCACAGATTTATTATTCGCTTTGCGAATTGTTAGTTTGTTGTTTGCGAAAATATAAAACCACACTTCTTACGGGGAGTGTGGTTGTTTTTTTATTTGGGTAATTTGAAAATGATTGGTAGTGTGTATTTACAATCTTCAACTTCACCGTTTTTGTTTTTGCCGGGTATCCATTTGGGCATACTTTTTATTATGCGAATGGCTTCTTCGTTTAATGATTCATGATCACTTTTTAGGATGATAATATTGTCAATGCTTCCGTCTGTTTTTACTGTAAATTGACAAATTACTCGTCCTTCGATACCTTCTTTTATTGCTTCGGTGGGATATTGCATGTTTTTTTTGATGAATTTCATACATTCGGCTATACGTCCAGGAAATTCGGGCATTTCTACTTCATATTCAACGGGATCTATATATGTTTCTTCTGTTGTGTAATTTGTTATTGGATTTTCTTTGATTGTGTTATTTTTAACGGAAGAGTTTGAGTTTGTGGATTTTTTTGCTATGGAACAACCTATAAGTAGTAGAGTGAAGATTGTTAGAAATAGTGTTTTTTTCATAGTGATGATTGGATTTAGGGGTAATTTGTGTGCAAAGGTAGTGAATATTTTTTTCTTTTGCAAGTATTTACATAAAAAAAACAACCGACTCACTTGTGGGTGAATCGGTTGGAAATATAATTTAGTCAAATTTTCGGTGTCGCGGGTCTGTTGACCGTTGACTGTCGACTGTTGACGTTTAATTATTTATTTTCTTTAGCTTCGAGAGCAGCTTTAGCATCTTCGATCATTTGATTTTTGAGGTCAGAAAGAGCGTCGATGTCACCGAGAGTAGTTTTTTCTACAGCTGGCATTTCTTCTTTAGCTGCTTTTACAGCTTTTTTCTCAGCAGCAGCAGCTTCTTCAGCAGCAGCTTTAGCTACGTCTTCGTGGATACGGCTGTGAGAAAGGATGATACGTTTGCCTTCTTTGTTGAATTCGATTACTTTGAAGCTAAGTTTTTCTTCAACTTTAGCGTTAGAACCGTCTTCTTTAACGAGGTGTTTAGGAGTAGCGAAACCTTCAACGCCGTAAGGGAGAGCAACTACAGCACCTTTGTCGAGCATTTCGATGATAGTACCTTCGTGGATGCTATCTGGAGTGAAGATAGTTTCGAAAACATCCCATGGGTTTTCTTCGAGTTGTTTGTGACCGAGGCTGAGGCGACGGTTTTCTTTGTCGATTTCGAGAACAACAACTTCGATTTCAGAGCCGATTTGTGTGAATTCAGATGGGTGTTTGATTTTTTTAGTCCAGCTAAGATCAGAAATGTGGATAAGACCGTCGATACCTTCTTCGATTTCTACGAATACACCGAAGTTAGTGAAGTTACGTACGCGAGCATTGTGTTTTGTGCCAGCAGCGTATTTAGTATCGATGTTTTCCCATGGATCAGCTTTAAGTTGTTTGATACCGAGAGACATTTTGCGTTCGTCGCGGTCGAGAGTAAGGATAACAGCTTCTACGTCGTCACCTACTTTGAGGAAGTCGTTAGCTGTGCGGAGGTGTTGGCTCCAGCTCATTTCTGAAACGTGGATAAGACCTTCTACGCCAGGGATAACTTCAACGAATGCGCCGTAGTCAGCCATAACAACAACTTTACCAGAGATTTTGTCACCTACTTTAAGGTCAGCGTTGAGAGCATCCCATGGGTGAGGAGTAAGTTGTTTCAAGCCGAGAGCAATACGTTTTTTCTCATCATCGAAATCAAGGATAACAACGTTGATTTTTTGATCAAGTTTAACGATTTCTTCTGGGTGGTTAACGCGGCCCCAAGAGAGGTCAGTGATGTGGATAAGACCATCTACGCCACCAAGGTCGATGAATACACCGTAAGAAGTGATGTTTTTAACAACACCTTCGAGTACTTGACCTTTTTCGAGTTTACCGATGATTTCACGTTTTTGTTGTTCGAGTTCAGCTTCGATAAGAGCTTTGTGCGATACAACAACGTTTTTGAATTCTTGGTTGATTTTAACGATTTTGAATTCCATTGTTTTGTTAACGAAAACATCGTAGTCGCGGATAGGTTTCACGTCGATTTGTGAACCTGGCAAGAATGCTTCGATACCGAATACATCTACGATCATACCACCTTTTGTGCGGCATTTTACGAAACCTTTAACGATTTCGTTGTTTTCGAGAGCTTCGTTCACGCGGTCCCAAGAGCGAGTAGCGCGAGCAGCTTTGTGAGAAAGGATAAGTTGACCTTTTTTGTCTTCTTGGTTTTCAATGAACACTTCAACTTCGTCACCTACTTTGAGGTCTGGGTTGTAACGGAATTCGCTCATAGGGATGATACCGTCTGATTTGAAACCGATGTTTACAACAACTTCACGTTTGTTCATTGAGATGATTTTACCCATCATGACTTCTTTGTCTTTCACTTGGTTGAGTGTACCGTCATAAAGGGCAGTTTGTTGTTCACGTTCTTCTTTTGACAATGCATCGCCTTTTGCGTATGCATCCCAGTCAAAATCAGCTTGTGGAGTTAAATTTTTGAATTGATCCATTTTAATTAAGTAATTAATTTTCAAATGAATGGGTTAGACATTATATTGTTATTAAAATCGGGCGCAAAGTTACAACTTTTTTTTGAACTGTGCAAGTGTTTGAGTGATAATTTTTTAAATTATTTTTCTTGCGACATCTCTTTTTTCAATTTGTCCAAAAAATATGCAAACGCAGCACCTCTTGCTGTTTTGTAACTGTTTGATTTATCGCTTGCTACAGATTTCCAATAATCTTTTCTCTCTGCGCTACTAAATTCTTCCGAAACCAACCTATTTGCCTCCCTCACCAAATCCTGATGTCTCAATTGTTTGTCACTACCTAAAAATTTAGGCATATTCATCTTGTATTTCGACGATTTACCATTGCGCGTACGATATACAACATCATCTTTCTTGCTTAATCTCCCTGAAATTGTATAAAAAGGAGAATTCAAATCTACTTTTGCCATATTATATTTATCGTGTTAAAAATTTACTACAAAGATACAACAAACGAGCGAGAAATATCAATCTTGCTTGGATATTTTTCACAGCGAGTGCAGTGTATATTCGCATACTGCAAAGATACAAAATTTTTTTGCCAAAGTCAATACTTAACCCCATAAATTTTCACTTTTTT
>JAFYMM010000123.1 GCA_017550055.1 Paludibacteraceae bacterium | reverse complement strand
TGTACGATTTGTGATGGTTTTTTGTTCAAAACATCCCCTTCTGTATTCTTAATTTTGAAAATATCTTGTATGATATTATAACGTACATCAAGAGTGATGCGCCAAATGTCTAAACCAAGGCCACAATCTAGGGCTAAACGGGTGTCGCGTACTTCTTGAAAAAATGTATCAAACGTGAGGTCGTCTAAGTTCCCTATATTAAAATTAAATTTGGGACCAGCCATTAGTCTTATTTTGAACATTTGTGTGTTGACCAAATGGACACCTAATAATACAGGGACTTCAATTGTGTGTATATTGTGTTTATTTTCGACACTGTTGATGGTCAATTGATAGTTGTAATAATTATACAAGGCTTCTGGTTGTACGAACCAAGTGCGACCTAAACGCATATAAACACCTAAATGACCGCCATTTTGAAGATTGTTGGATATATCAAACACCTCTTTATATGACTGATTTTGCTCTAAAATAGAGCTATAGCCTGCTTTCACTCCAAGTGAGCACCATTGTGCAGAAGTTGATATTGCGTTGATAATTAAGATGGTAGTTATGAAAAGAAGTCTTTTTATCATTCGTTTTGTGTTTTTTATTATAGAAACGCAAAGTTACAAAAAAAATTGCCATTTTTATATTAAAAAAATATAAAGATGGCAATATTTATAAAAAATTATGATTTTATAATTTATTTTTCCCAATCGAGAATAACTTTACCGCAAATACCAGATTCCATTACGTCGAAACCTTTTTGGAAATCATCAACTGAGAAGTGGTGAGTGATTACAGGAGTAAGGTCAAGACCAGAAACCAACATTTGTTGCATTTGGTACCAAGTTTCCCACATTTCACGACCATAGATACCTTTGATTGTGAGTGATTTGAAAATAATATCGCTCCAATCTACTGTTGTTGTAGGAGGAAGGATACCAAGTTGTGCAATTTTTGAGCCATTGTACATATTAGCAACCATGTCGCGGAAAGCGATAGGAGAACCAGACATTTCGAGACCTACGTCGAAGCCACGGATACCAAGTTTTTCCATTGCACCGGCAACTGTTTCGCCTTTAGCTGCATTGACAGTCATAGTTGCACCCATTTTTTTAGCAATGTCAAGGCGATAGTCGTTCAAGTCAGTAACGACTACGTTTTTAGCACCTGCAAATTTTGCAATAGCAGTAGCCATAGTACCAATAAGACCGGCACCTGTGATGAGTACGTCTTCGCCCAACAATGGGAATGACAATGCAGTGTGAGTAGCATTACCGAATGGGTCCATGATAGCAGCCATATCGTCAGAGATACGGTCGTCGAGTTTCACTACGTTAGACTCAGGAATGCAAAGATATTCAGCAAAAGCACCATCGCGGTTAACGCCAACACCGATGCTATTTTCGCAGATATGCTCTTTGCCACGACGGCAGTTACGGCAGTGGCCACAAGCAATGTGACCCTCGCCAGTTACGCGGTCGCCAACTTTGATATTACGAACACCAGAACCAACTTCTGCTACCACACCTACATATTCGTGACCGATAGTCATAGGTGTTTTGATAGTTTTTTGGCTCCATTCGTCCCATTTATATATGTGAAGGTCTGTACCGCAAATAGCAGTTTTTTTGATTTTGATGAGAACGTCGTTAACGCCTACTTTTGGCATTGGCACGTCTTCCATCCAAATACCTTTGGTTGCTTCTTTTTTTACTAAAGCTTTCATATTTTAGAGTTATAGTAGTGAGTAGCAAGTAATGAGATTGGAAATCTCGTTACTCGTTACTCGTTTTTGGGTTACTAAAAATTTATTTAATTACGCCGAGTTCTTTACCGATTTTAGTAAATGCAGCGATTGCTTTGTCGAGGTGTTCTTGTTCGTGAGCAGCTGACAATTGAACGCGGATACGAGCTTCATTTTTAGGAACAACAGGGTAGAAGAAACCTGTAACGTAGATACCTTCTTCTTGGAGGCGAGCAGCCATTTGTTGTGACAATTTAGCATCGTAGAGCATTACAGCGCAGATTGCCGATTGTGTAGGTTTGATGTCGAAACCAGCAGCAAGCATTTTTTCACGGAAATAGTCAGTGTTAGCGTGGAGTTTGTCTTGCAATTCGTTAGTTTCTTCCATCATTTGGAACATTTTAATACCTGCTGCTACTACCATTGGAGGTAATGAGTTAGAGAAGAGGTAAGGACGTGAACGTTGACGGAGAAGGTCAATAATCTCTTTTTTACCAGTTGTGAAACCACCTACAGCACCACCGAATGCTTTACCAAGTGTACCAGTGATGATTTCTACTTCGCCACGGAGGTTGTGCAATTCTGTAACACCACGACCTGTTTCGCCTACAACACCAGCTGAGTGTGATTCGTCAACCATAATCATAGCGTTGTATTTGTTTGCCAATTCATGGATTTTATCGAGTGGACAAACATTACCATCCATAGAGAATACACCGTCAGTAACGATGAGTTTGAAACGGCAGTTAGCTGCTGCTTGAAGTTGTTTTTCAAGGTCTTCCATGTCTGCGTTAGCATAACGGAAGCGTTGAGCTTTACAAAGACGTACACCATCGATGATAGATGCGTGGTTCAATGCGTCAGAGATAATAGCATCTTCTGCTGTCAAAAGTGGTTCGAATACACCACCATTAGCATCGAAACATGCTGCATAGAGGATAGTATCTTCAGTACCGAAGAAGTTTGCGATAGCTTGTTCAAGGTCTTTATGGCGATCTTGAGTACCGCAGATGAAACGTACAGACGACATACCATAGCCGCGTTCGTCCATAGCTGTTTTAGCTGCTTCGATAAGCGCAGGGTGGTTAGCCAAACCAAGGTAGTTATTTGCACAGAAGTTCAATACTTGTTTGCCTGCAACAGTGATTTCTGCACTTTGTGGAGAACAAATCAAACGTTCGCTTTTATAAAGGCCTGCTTCTTTAATAGCATCGAGCTCGGCTGTGAGATGCTTTTGAAATTCGTTGTACATGATAATTAGTTATTAATGATTAATGTATAATGATTAGTTATTAGTTATTTAACGATGATAATGATCCTCAACTCTCAACTTTCAACTTTCAACTCTTTCAAGTAGTATTCTCTTACTGCTTTCATGTCCTCTAGCACGATTCCACTATCGTTGATTTCGCACTCTAATTCTTCAGTAGTCAAAATTCCAGTGTTTACAGCAAAGGTAAACAAACCTGCTGCTACACTCGAACGAACCCCAAGTGGTGCATTTTCAACAACAAATGCTTCGTTAGGTTGGACCCCCGATTTAGCCAAAGCAATTAAATATGGCTCAGGGTCTGGTTTGCCTTTTTTTACATCAAAAGCAGTAACCATTTTCTCTTTGCTGAAAATACCCGGAAACCATTTGTTCAATCTATCTAACAGCGACTCTTGTCCCGAACCTGTTACTATATAAATATCTACTCCATCGGCTTTCAATGTTTCGAGCAAAGGCAAAATATCAGGTATGCGCTCTATTTTAGATATACTATTGAAACAATCACTTTTTTCTTTGTACATCAATTGTATCTCATCTTCGGTTGCCATGCGTCCTCTATGTTTCAAAAACATCTCATTTATTACGCTGGCACCAGTTCTTCCCTCACAAATATACGCATCATGTAGCTCAAATGGTATGTTATGAGCATTCATTGTGCGCTTCCAAGCTTCTGCATGGTACGGCATCGAGTTGAATAACACCCCATCCATGTCGAAAAAAGCTGCTTTAATATTTAGTGTTTTGTGTTGAGTTTTAGATAAATAGCGTTCTATTTCTTGTTTCATGACTATATTTGCCAATATATAATAAATCACCTACAAAGATAATATATTTTTTTTGTTTAATGCACGTTTAATGAAAAAATATTTTATTTGGTTGAAAAATTGACAATAATTTTGTCATTTCTAAAATATGTATTATCTTTGTGGCTGAATGTAGAAAACAACCTTTCAATTTTCAATTCTTATTATTAATGGGTATTTTAAATAGTTATAAACCTGAAATCTCAGTCGATTGTGTTGTGTTTGGGTTTGATGGCACTCGTCTCAAGGTTCTATTGGTTCAGCGCAATGATCATACATCTGAGGAAGAATTAGATGGCTTCAACAATCGTAAATTGCCTGGAAGTATCATTATGCCAAATGAGGATCTTGATAGTGCGGCTTATCGTATTTTAGAAGAATATACTGGCTTGTCTAATATCTATTTGCATCAGTTCAAGGCATTTGGTAGCCCTAATCGTAGTAGTTATGCCGATGAACCATGGATGGAAAAGGTTAAACGATTGAATATTAGTCGTCTTGTTACGGTAGGCTATGTCGCTCTTATCAAAATCAATAATCGAATCAAACAGCAATCTACGAGTCAAAAAGGGCAAATAGTTTGGCTTAATATCGAGGATTATCGTCATGAGCATTTAGCTTTTGACCATAAAGAGATTATTGCTACTGCATTAGAGAGCATTCGTCTGAAACTCAAGTATGAGCCGTATCTTATGTTCGAGCTTTTACCTAAGAAGTTTACTATGACTCAATTGCGCAATCTTCACGATACAATATATCAAAAGAAAAGCGATGTGCGCAATTTCCAAAAGCGTATGATGCAACTTGAAGGCATTTCTGCTCTTGCCGAAACCGAGGTAGGTGTGCCTCATCGAGCAGCCCGTTATTTTACATATACTAAGCGAAAAAACAAGAATGATTAAATATCCATAGTAGAGACGCAATATTTTGCGTCTCTTTTTTATAAAATAAAGGTTGTAAAACTCATAAAGTTTACAACCTTTATTTTTTTGTCTTCTTTATTTTTGGTTGGCATTTTTTGCACAAACCATAGATGTATGTTGAATGAAATCGTTTTTCAAAAGAAGCAAATGTTCTATTTTTTATTGCTCGTGCAATTTTTTGGTCCGAAAATTCTTTTATTGCTCCGCATGATATACACACCCTGTGGTGGTGCGTATTGGCTCGTGCTGTGGTTTCGTATTGTGCCTCATTACCCGGGAATGGATGGCGTACTACAATTCCCACTTTTTCAAATAATTCCAAAATATTGTATATCGAGCCACGCGCAATAGGTTGTTCTTCATTCATTTGCTGATGTACCGATTGCACCGTAAAATGCCCATCAATTTTCAAAATAAACTCCAAGACACGCTCTCGTTCGTAAGTGTGTCTCAATTTATGCTCTTTAATATAAGCATTTAACAAGTCTAATGGATTACTATTTGGCACTTAGCTAATTATTGATTTCTGTTATTAACTCCCAACTCTCAACTCTCTCCTACGGTCTGTAATTCGAATTGTTCAAAATCGTTTGTGCATCAGGTTGTTGCAATAATTGTTGAATTGATATTTGTGGATTGTGTTTCATGTAGCTTTCCACAATTCTCCAACCTATGTATGTTCCTGCTCTGCCTGGCGATTCTTGTGTAAATGGTTTTGTAAAAGGCCCTTCTCCAACGTATTGATTTTTTATTATCATACTCGTAGTGTACAAGTCTTTCGATGCAATCAATGCATTCCACATATTTGCCTCATTCTCCTTCACCCAATCCCATTGTTCTTCCGTGTATCCCATGATAACACGTTCTGGCGTTTTTGGCAATAGCACCGACACTGTGTATAATATTTTGCCATAACGAATCATGTCTGACAATAAGTTGTCGGCAAGACTACTCGAAAATTCCGATGACAACCAAGCTGTTATATAGTCAGGGGCAACCTTTTCTCTGCGCATATTTGGGCGTTGATATTTGTATATACCAATCTCTTTATATAGGTAATAGTCTGCTCCTAAATAATTATCTATGCTTAGCGAAATAAACCCTTCGCCAACGATAAGGCTTTGGTTTAGCCCCGACACATGGCAATATACTCGAGGCGTAGGAAATTGTGGTAAAAAATATTTAGCTCGGCGAAAAGCCTCTGTCAAATCTTTCTCAATATCATCTACGTTCGCATATATCGACAATGCGTCTTCATATAGTTTTCCTACCTCTTTGTTCGAGCGAAACAATTTGTATGTGTCGTGTGTAATTGCTGAATCTGGATGACCAAATTGCACCACATTTTCTGTGTAAATGGGCGTAATATCTGGGTGTTCAGTATTTAATTTCGCAAATTCTTCTGCCAATCGAGTGGTGTCAAGCGACCAAAATAGGCTGTCGAATCGCTCTATTTTTATATCACACTCTATGCCCGACAAGTTGGCGCTACGTTTCTCGCGGCTGCAACTGATTAGTGCAACCCCTGCAATCAAGATTATATATATGTATCGTTTCATGACTGCAAAGTTACAAAAAATTATGCATTGAGTGTTGAGCATTGGGCATTTTTTTATACCTTTGCAGAAAATTTTTCTATTATGAAGCATTTATTCTATGTTTTAGCAATTCTATTGTTATGTGCTTGTGGCAATAAGACAAAAAACGAAACATTTGAGTTGGCCGAAGGTAGCAAGTTAGGTGTACATCATGCCAAAGGGTTTGATGTTTTTTACGAAGAGAACTACAAAACGGTCATAGTCTATAATCCGTGGAACGCTGAAGAAATCCAACAAGTCTATTTTCTTGTTGCCGACAAGGCAATCGAAACTCCTACTTATGGCGTAAAAGTTGTGGTGCCGGTTACGAATATTGCCATTTCAAGTTCCACTCATGTCGAATTTCTCAATCTCTTAGGCGAATTATCTACCATAAAAGGTGCTTGCACGCCACACCTTATATGTAATGCCTCTGTTCGTTCTTGCTATGCCGATGGCAAAATCCAATCTCTTGGCGATGCGCATAATGTCAATCTCGAGCAACTTTTGCATCTGAATCCTGATGTTTATTTCGTAGCCTCTTACAATCAACAAGATGAGCAGGCAAAGCGTTTGCAACAGAGTGGTGTCAATCTCGTTTACAATAACGAATGGACCGAATCTTCGCTCCTTGCTCGTGCCGAATGGATAAAATTTATTGCCGCTTTTTATGATAAAGAAAGCGTAGCCGACTCTATATTTTCTCAAATCGAGCGTGATTATCTATCCGTTAGTGCTATTGCTCAATCTGTCGACCAACGACCAACAGTCTTGGCAGGTGGCAATTTCAAAGGCACTTGGTATATGCCATCTGGCTCATCTTATATGGGCAAACTATTCGCCGATGCTGGTGCCGACTATTTTTATAAAAACGACACAACAACCTCTACATCATTGGCTCTCAATTTCGAAACCGTACTCAACAATTTCCACGATGTTGACGTATGGCTCAATGCTCCAACCACAACTCTCGATGCCCTTATGCAAATGGACTCACGCCACAATCTTTTCCGTTCAGCCCGCGAGGGTAGGGTATATGGCTTCTATCTCCGCACCTTACCCGATGGAGCCAACGACTTTTGGGAGAGTGCCGTAGCCCGTCCCGACCTCGTCCTCAAAGACATCATCTGGGCCCTCCACCCACACCTTTTGCCCAATTACCAACCTACTTATATCCTCAAACTACAATAGTAAACATTTTTAATAAATTACATTAG
>JAFYMM010000122.1 GCA_017550055.1 Paludibacteraceae bacterium | reverse complement strand
CGTGGTATTCATACTGTTATGGCAGATAATATCTGTTT
The DNA here is from genome assembly GCA_017550055.1 of Paludibacteraceae bacterium. Classification (GTDB taxonomy): domain Bacteria; phylum Bacteroidota; class Bacteroidia; order Bacteroidales; family Paludibacteraceae; genus Aphodosoma. The sequence goes on along the minus strand of JAFYMM010000122.1, from coordinate 1,707 downwards.
CCCTGCCAAACTAATGCATGGTCACATCTACAATCTCATCACTCGTGGAGTCGACCGCATATTCTATCCCTATGTTGTATATGAGCAAAAAGAAGACAAACATTCTGCCAACTCATTCAACTGCCCTATAGTTAGTGGCTATTCCGATGTTATACGCAGTGCCATCGACCCCTCCAATCGTCATTCCATCGCCCTCGATTCGCCTACCATATCGTTCAACAATTCCCGATTGCTCACAAAATCTTGCTGTGAATATCTTACCTCTTTAGGTATAGATAAAACCACTGCCATCGCAGCCGTCAATGTAGCGCAACAGGCTCAAAATGAGTATAAAACTATTCTCGCCAATCGCAACAACGAGGTCTTACAACGTGCTATTGCCGACCACCGAATGGTAATCCTTCTCGCTGGTCGTCCCTATCACATCGATCCTCTTATCGAACACAAAATATCTCATGCTATTGCCGATATGGGTGTCGATGTCATAACCACCGATATTGCTTTTAATCATACATCCCCAGTCTTCAACGAAATCAATTCTCTCTCCCAATGGGCATACCCTAATCGCATTTTCAAAGCGGCTCATTTTGTTGGCAATCATCAATATAGCAACTTGCATTTTGTCGAACTTACCTCCTTTGGTTGTGGTCCCGATGCTTTTATTCTCGACGAAGTTGACTCGCTCCTTCGCCGTTATAATAAGAATCTCACTATTCTCAAAATCGACGATGTCAACAACATTGGCTCTCTACGTCTTCGCATCCGTTCTCTCATCGAAAGCGTTAAATATACCCAAAAACAACCCACTCACATCCCATTCCAAACCACCAAAACATTCGAAACATCTGACCGAAAACGCACCATTCTCGCACCCTATTTCGCCGAAGGTTACTCCGAATTCCTACCCACTCTCATGAAGGTCGCAGGCTATCGGCTTGTCAATCTGCCTATTGGCTCTCAATCCGATGCCGAAGCTGGTCTTAAATATGCCAACAACGATGTCTGCTATCCCGCAACTATTGTCATTGGTAGCATAATGAATGCCCTCAAAAGTGGCAAATACGACCTCGACAACACTGCCGTCGTCATAACTCAAACTGGTGGACAATGTCGTGCGAGCAACTACATGGCTCTTATCAAAAATGCACTCACTGCCGAAGGTTTCTCTCACGTCCCTGTTATCTCTTTTGCTTTAGGTGCGGGGTTACACAATACACAACCTGGCTTCAAACTCCCTATTCGTCGTATGGCACGCATCACTATCCATACTTTGCTTTATGCCGATTGCCTTGCCAAACTCTATCACGCTTCTGTTGTGCGCACTAAATCAGAAATCTCTCAAACCGACATAAAAAATCTTTACAACCACTATATCACCGAATCTTTTCCATATATCGAACGCCGTGATACCGACGGACTTATCAATCTTCTATCTCGTGCCGTATGCGATTTTTCATCTCTCACCGACTACTCTCGTCGCGTGCCAGTCATCGGTCTTGTTGGCGAAATCTATGTTAAATACAATAATTTCAGTAACAAAAACGTTATACCTTGGCTAATAGAGCAAGGCGTCGAAGTCATGCCACCTTCTTTAGTAAGTTTTTTCAGCACTACTTTTGTCAATACTCATGTCAATCGCAAGCAAAACATTAAAGCAGTCACCACCACCTCTCGCCTCGTATCCGATGCGCTTCATCATTACGTCCT
>JAFYMM010000121.1 GCA_017550055.1 Paludibacteraceae bacterium | reverse complement strand
TGCAGAGGTGCAGTATCAGGCGCGAGATTCGATTGTGTTTTTGATGGATGGTACTGGTTTTTTGTATGGAGACGGTAAGGTTAAGTATATGCAAGCTAAGCCGATAGAGTTGCAGGCGGAGTATATTCGTTTTAAGCTGGATAGTTCGACTATATATGCTGTTGGTACGGTTGATTCGTTGGGTAATGCTGTGGGAGATCCTGTGTTTAATGATGGGACGCAGGCGTATAACTCGAAGTATATGAGTTATAATTTCAAGACAAAGAAGGCGTATGTGCGTCGTGTGGTAACACAGCAAGATGAGGGTTTTATAGTTGCAGATCAGACGAAAATGTTTGAGGATCAGAGCTTGTTTATGAAAGGCGGTAAGTATACGACTTGCGACTATCATGATCATCCTCACTTTTATCTTCAGTTGACAAAGGCGAAGTTGAATCCGGGTAAGAGCATTGCTGCTGGTCCTGCTTATTTGGTGTTGGCAGATGTGCCGTTGCCATTGGCTGTGCCGTTTGGATTTTTTCCGATGACGAAGAAGTATGCTTCGGGCGTGATTATGCCACAGTTTGGGGAGGATTTGGAGCGTGGTTTGTTTGCGAAAAATGGTGGATATTATTGGGCGATAAATGATTATGTGGATTTAGAGGTGTTGGGTGAGTATTTTACGAAAGGGACATGGGCAGTTAGTTTGGCGAGTCAGTATAGGTTGCGATATAAGTTCAGCGGTGCGTTCAATTTATCGTATCGCGAGGACGTGAGAGGGGAGAAGAATATGCCAGATTATAGTAAGGCTAAGAACTTTAGGGTGTCGTGGCGTCATCAGCAAGATGCGAAGGCGAGTATGTATTCTTCGTTTTCGGCATCGGTTGATTTCACGACGAGTGGTTATAATACGAGCAATATCAACAATTATTATAATCCAGCAGAGCAATCGAAGAACGTTACGAGTTCGAGTATAAACTACACGCAACGTTTCCCTGAAAGTCCGTGGAGCGTTTCGTTGAATGCCTCGTTGACACAAAGAACGCAAGACTCGACAATCTCGCTTACATTGCCAACTTTGAGTGTGAATATGTCGCAGGTCTATCCGTTTAAACGCAAAAAAGCTATCGGCAAGGAGCGTTGGTACGAGAAGATACGTTTGAGCTATTCGATGACAGCAAGCAATAGTATCAGCACGAAAGAGAACATGTTGTTTGAGTCGTCGTTTGCGCGTGATTGGAAAAATGGGGTTAAACACACGTTGCCTATATCAGCATCGTTCACGTTCTTTAAATACATAAACTTCTCGATTAGTGAGAATTACAACGAGCGATGGTATTTCAATCGCATAAGTCGCGATTGGGATATAACCCGACAAGAGGAGGTGATGGATACGACATACGGATTTTATCGTGTGTATGATTTTTCGACAAATGCTTCATTGTCAACGAAATTGTATGGATACTATACTCCATTACGCAAATGGTTTGGCGACTACGTAGATAGGATTCGCCACGTCATGACACCATCGGTTAGTTTCTCGTATCACCCCGATTTTGGCTCTGATTTGTTTAAGTTCTACGATTCCTATACAAAAACAATTGTAGATAAAAACAGCGTACATCCGATTTCGCAAGAAGAGGTTATTTATTCACCTTATTCGCAAGGAATGTATGGAGTGCCAGGTAGAGGAGTGTCGTCGACAGTTAGTTTCGGGGTGCAAAATAATGTGGAGATGAAGATTAAGGACAAGAATGACACAACCGGGATGGCGTATAAAAAGGTTAGTTTGATAGACAATTTCTCGTTGAACTGGGGGTATAACTTTGCGGCAGACTCTATGAATTGGAGCAACCTTTCGGCTTCAATTCGTTTGAAATTGACTAAACGATTCTCCCTTAATCTTAGTGGGCAGTTCGACCCTTATCGCTATCTGCCTAATGACAAAGGAAATATAGTCAGAACAGGGCAGTTGCACTGGGACCATGGCGAGATGATGCACTTCAAGGGTACGCGCACAAGTTTTTCTTATACATTCAATAACGATACCTTCAAGAGAAAAGAGAAAAAGAAGAAAAAAGAGGAGACCGAAGATGATAATTTGATGGACGATGCAATGGCCGACCCATTGAATCCGAATGCGCAACTCGATGTGGAGCGTGACCCAATCACTGGTGAGCCGATAGATAACATATTCGGAAAGAAAGACGAAGAAGAAAAGACTGACGCAGATGCCGAAGAAGATAGAGGAGGCTATGCTCCATTGAAAATTCCATGGAGCTTCACCGTGAACTATTCGTTTGGCTTTGCCGAAAAAATGACAAAAGAGTTCTATAACCCTAATACATCGGCATATAAACTGAAATATACGCACAGCCTCACCTTCAGCGGCAGTATTCAGCCTGCCGAAAAGTGGCGAATGAATTTTTCGGGGTCGGTCGATTTAGAAAATTGGAAGATTACGCAAACCTCTATGTCGATTTATCGCGATTTGCACTGTTGGTCTTTGTCGGCATCAGTTTCGCCATTTGGTTTGTACAAGTCGTTTATGGTTACGATAGGTGCCAATGCATCAATGCTTCGCGACCTTAAATATGACAAGCGCTCGGGACGCAGTGCTAATATCAACTGGTTGGATAAGAGAAAATAAACAATAAAATATTAACACAATAAGTACACGTACTTATTACTAAAAAACTTATAAGAATATGAAAATTTCAGAAAACAAATTAGTTATTTTGCAGTACAAACTTTCTGTAAAAACCGAAAATGGTGAACTCGAACTCATGGAAGAAACAACTCCAGAACAACCACTTCAATATTTCCACGGCATGGGCATGATGTTGCCTAAATTCGAAGAAAATCTTGAAGGTCTTGGCGAAGGCGACAAATTCGAGTTTATGATCCCTGTAGTTGATGCATACGGCGAATACGAAGAAGAAAGCGTTATCGAACTCCCTAAAAATATCTTCATGATTGACGGCAAATTCGATGACGAAAAAGTATTCCCAGGCGCAATCGTACCTCTCGTTGATAACGAAGGCAATCGCATCAATGCAGAAATCGTTGAAGTGAAAGCTGAAACTGTGCAAGTCGACCTCAATCACCCACTCGCTGGCGAAGACCTCTATTTCTCAGGCCGTATCATCAGCGTAACTCAACCAACAGAAGAAGAACTTCACGCAATGATGCACCACGGTTGTGGTGGCGGTTGCTCATGCGACTCATGTGGCGATGGCGGATGCTCTGGTTGTGGCGGTGGTTGCTGCTAAAAAATAGCATCAAAAATACAACAGTCAAATACACATTGAGAGTGTGTATTTGATTGTTCGATTTCCTATAGGAAAGAGATACCTTCAAGCAAGGTTCATCGTATGATAACCATACCCTCAAAATACCCACTCTCAGTGTGTGTCGTATTTGATATTTTCAATTATAAAAAAACAATAAATTCTGCATTCTGCATTACACAAGATTATGAACACATTTGGTCATATATTCCGATTAACCACCTTTGGCGAGAGTCACGGACCTGCCATAGGGGGTGTAATTGATGGTTGTCCCGCAGGATTGCGTCTTGATTTTGCTGCAATCAAACGAAGTGTAGCCCTGCGCTCACCTCAAACCACAGCAGGCTCGACCAAGCGTTGCGAGACTGACAATATTGAGTTCTTATCGGGTATATACGAAGGTGTTACTCTTGGCACACCTATCGCCTTTATCATTCGCAACAAGGATGTTCGCAGTGAAGATTATGCCGATTTAGAACATATCTATCGTCCAGGTCATGCCGACTATACCTATGATATGCGCTATGGCATTCGCGACCATCGTGGTGGCGGACGTGCCTCTGCTCGTACCACTGTGGCTCAAGTAGTTGCAGGTGCTATTGCAGAACAATGGTTAGCCAAACAAGGTGTCTCGTTCTCTGTCTATGTCGATCAAATTGGTCCAATCCTTATTCCCGATCAAACTGACGGCAATGATGTAAACAAAAGTCCACTTCGCTGTCCTGATAAGTTCACCGAAGCCCTTTGGCTCGATTTGCTTGAACAAGTGCGCGAAGAGGGCGATTCTATCGGTGGAGCCGTACGCTGCGAAATCAAAGGCGTCCCAGCTGGAGTAGGCGAGCCTATATTTAATAAGGTGCAAGCCGCACTTGCCTCTGCTATGCTCTCTATTCCTGCCGCTAAAGGCTTTGAATACGGATTAGGAATGTCGGCCGCAGCGGCACAAGGCACTGAGAGCAACGATGAAATGTTGCTTAAAAAAGGCAAGGTGAAATTCAACACCAATCGCGCAGGCGGATTGTTAGGTGGCATCACCACAGGCGAACCAATCTATTTCCGTGTAGCATTCAAGCCAGTTTCATCTATCTCTCAACCACAACGCACCGTAACCGATTCTGGTCAAGCAGTTGCTGTGCAAATCTCTGGGCGTCACGATGTTTGTGTTGCTCCACGTGCCGTAGCCGTAGTTCGTGCCATGGCAGCTATAACTATCATTGACCAAATACTTTCTAAATAAGACACCTACATAATGTCTATCTATAATTCTATAAAAAAAACATAATATCATGAAATTCAATTTAAGAGACGAAAAATGGGCAGTAATTCTCAATCCGAAAGCAGGTAAACAACGTTTGCGCTATGATTGGGTTAAAATGTATCGCGCCCTTAAACGTGCCGAAATGGAGTTCCAAGTTTGGACAACCGAATATGCAGGTCATGCAACCGAAATTGCTCGTCATCTTGTAGAACACGGATTTCGCAACCTACTCTTAGTCGGTGGCGATGGCACTATCAACGAAGTCATTAATGGCATCTATACTGCCAATATCGAAGATAAAGACCAAGTCTCAATTGCATTAATTCCTTATGGCACAGGCAACGACTGGGCTCGCTATTGGGGATTATATAAGTCTGATCGCAAACTCTCCGACCGATTCTATGAGCGTCGTCGCGTGAAAGTCGATCTTGGATGTCTCACTTATCATGTCGATGGCGAAGAGCGTAAACGCTATTTTATCAATGGTTTAGGCGTTGGTTTCGATGGACAAGTATGTAAAATAATGGAAAATATGCGACAAATTCTTGGTGGTCGTTCATGGGTATATGTCTTAAGTTTGCTTTCGGCAGTGTTCAAATGGAAACCAACCAAAATGCACCTTGTTTATGATAATGAAGAGATTCAAGACGAAGTGTTTACAATCGCCGTAGGCAATGGTTGCTATACAGGTGGCGGACTCAAACAAGTGCCAGCCGACCCAACCGATGGTATTTTCCATATAAATATGCTTCCACGTCCAACTGTCAGAGTCATACTTAAAGCACTCTCATATCTCTTCCGTGGTGAACTTTGGAACTGCCCATATTGTGTCATGCGTGCCACCAAACGCTTCAAAATCAAAAATCACGACTCTCAACTCATCGAAGTGGACGGAATCGTAATTGATGGCCATGGCCCATACACCGCCGAAGTCATCCCTTCTGCACTTTATATGATTGTCTGATTTTTATATTAAATAGCAGAATGTAAATATATTTGTTATGTATTACAAATTTGAGAATTGTGCTAATTCTGTAGAGAGTTGTGTGGTGGCACAACGGGCTGGTGTGGATAGAGTGGAGTTGTGTGCTGGTATGCCTGAAGGGGGTACTACGCCGTCGTATGGCGATATCGTTATGGCTCGTAGGGTGTTGACTACAACAAAATTGCATGTGATTATTCGTCCTCGTGGTGGTGATTTTTTATATTCCGATTTGGAGAAGGAAATAATGATAGAGGATGTGCGTATGGCGAGAAGTTTGGGCGTAGATGGTGTGGTGTTTGGTGCACTTACTCCTGAAGGTGATGTAGATATGGAGTTTATGCGTAGGCTAATGCAAGAGGCAGAGGGTATGTCTGTTACATTTCATCGTGCATTTGATGTGTGTCGTGATCCATTTGTGGCATTAGAGCAGATAATAGAGTTGGGGTGTCATCGTATTCTTACTTCAGGGCAGATGCCTAAGGCTGAGGAGGGTGTGTGTTTGTTGCGTGAATTGGTTGAGCGTGCAGGTGAGCGCATTATTATTATGCCTGGTTGCGGTGTGAATGCTCGAAATATTGCGTATATTGCTAAAGAAACGGGTGCGCGAGAGTTTCATTTTTCGGGTCGTACGCGTTGCGAGAGTGGTATGATATTCCGTAAATCGAGAGTCTCAATGGGTGGTGCTGTGGTGATAGACGAATATAGTAGAGATGTAACTGATGAATTGGTTGTGAGAGAAACGATGAGAGAGTTGGGAGTAGAATAGAAATGTAGAGGGAGTAGTTTTTGCAATAAGCGAGAGCAGGGCTTGTTTGAGCTATGCTGTGCGAAGCAAAAATCCTGAACGAAGTAAATAATAAAAAAGGCTAACTAATGGTCTATTTGACTTTTTAGTTAGCCTTTTTGTATTATAATTGTTTAGCAGTTTTCACGAGTTGTTCGCCGAGTCCGATGGTGTAGCCTTGCGAGCAGAAGACTACGCGGTTGAATGTGTCGGCAATGATGAATATTGGCAGTGTGGCATTGGCGAGTTTCATTTCTTGTATGATTTGGGCTTGGATTGCACCGTCAATGTCTATGCCTAAGTTGAGGTTTGTGAGTTGTGAGTTGAGAGTTGAGAGC
>JAFYMM010000120.1 GCA_017550055.1 Paludibacteraceae bacterium | reverse complement strand
GACTCTGTGTTGACTGCTGAAGTGGTAGAACCAAAAAAGAACTTGCAACCTATTACTGTGAAATTTGATGCTCGTTTCGATTGGCAATCTAATATTTCTAATCAGGGCAAAGACTTTGGCTCTAATTTCAATGGTCGTTACCTTATGTTAGTGCTTGATGGTAACATCAGTCCTAAATTCTCTTACCACTTGCGCTATCGTATGATTCACCCTAATCACGAAAATTCTTGGCGTGGTATATTTAATGCTACTGACTGGGCTAATGTAGTTTATCGTCCTACTAAAAATTGGGAAATCACAGCAGGTAAGATGCTTGTGTTCTACGGCTCTTATGAGTTTGATAAAAACCCTCTTGATGTATATATGTGGTCAAGTTGGGGAGGTAACGTTGGTTGTTTCCAATTTGGTGTGATGGGTAAATATATCTCTAATGATGGTCGCAATAATGTGCTTTTCCAAATCAATAACTCTCCATTCGCTAATTCTCTTGACTTAGGTAATTTGTATAGTTATTCTGCACAATGGAATGGTAATTTTGGTGTGTTCAATGCGCTTTATTCGGTTAACCTCCTTGAATATCAACCTAATCGTTATATTAATTATATTTCGCTTGGTAACCAATTTAATTTCGGACCTGTGTGTCTCGAACTTGATTATATGAACCGTTATGGTGCACGTGGCACTCACTTCTTGAAAGACTTTTCTTTCATTGGTCGTCTTAAATATAATGTATGTGATCAATTCACAGTTTTTGCTAAAGGTGGTATTGACTATAACATGGCTCAAGAGTCGGGTGAGGCAGATGCAATCGACTTGCTTGTTACTCCTGGCATGCGTTACGAATATTATGGTGCTGGCGTAGAGTATTTCCCAATCAAAGGTAGCAAAGATGTTCGCCTTCACGCATTCTGGTATTCAGACTGCGATGCTTCTACTGGTGCTACTCGTTTTGACAATCATACAATTGGTGTTGGTTGTCGTTTCCGTCTTACTGCATTTGAACGTAAATAATTCACATTAAAAAATCTATAGAAATGAAAAAGTTTAAAGACATGAAATTCACAACAAAGCGTACAATTGAGGCTTTGATTTTCCTTGTGATTTTCTTCGCGATATTCGGATATATCGCAAATCGTATGGGTATGGCTAATATGCTTAATACCATTATGCAGACATCGTATCGTCTTTTGATAGATACTTGTTTCTATCTTATGGGTATCACTGTATTGTCGGGTGCGTTGGGTAAGTTGCTCACAGAGTTTGGTGTGGTTCGTTTGCTCGAAAATATCTTGAAGCCTTTCATGAAACCGCTCTATAACCTTCCTGGTGTTGCGGCTCTTGGTGCAGTGTTGACTTTCTTGTCGGACAATCCTGCTATTATCTCATTGGCTAACGACAAAAACTTCAGTCAATATTTCAAAAAATACCAACTCATTTCGCTTACTAACTTCGGTACAGCGTTCGGTATGGGTCTTGTTGTTATTGCCTTCATGACAGGTAAAGGTTTTGCCTCTGGTGCTTTGATTGGTCTTTTGGGTGCTGTTGTTGGTAGTATTGTTTCTACTCGTATCATGCAACGCTCTATTATTAAAGCATATCCTAACTTCAAAGATGAAGAGGCTGCTGGTGGTGATGAACAAGCTATCTCTTTCAAATCAGATGAAGGTGCATTCCTTCGTGGCTTGAATGCAATCCTCGATGGTGGTAAAACAGGTGTTGAACTTGGTCTTGCTATTATTCCTGGTGTATTGATTATCTCTACTTTTGTGATGATTCTTACTTTTGGCGCATCGGCTTCAGGTGAATATACTGGTGCTGCATACGAAGGAGTGAAAGTCTTGCCTTGGTTGGCTGGTAAAATTGATTTCGTATTCCAATGGTTGTTTGGTTTTGAGCATCCTGAATTGGTAGCTTATCCTATCACAGCTCTTGGTGCTGTAGGTGCAGCTCTTGGTCTTATCCCTACATTCTTGGAACAAGGTTTCGTTGATAACAACGTAATCGCAGTATTTACAGCCATGGGTATGTGTTGGTCTGGTTTCCTTTCTACTCACACAGCTATGCTTGATTCTCTTGGTTATCGTCAACTTACATCAAAAGCTATCGTGGCTCACACTATTGGTGGTCTTTGCGCTGGTATTGTAGCTCACTGGTCATTTGTGTTGATTAATTTGATTTTTTAATTTATATATAAGGAAGAATGGGTGGCTATATTTAGTCGCCCATTTTTTT
>JAFYMM010000119.1 GCA_017550055.1 Paludibacteraceae bacterium | reverse complement strand
GATGTGCTTATCGAACTACACGTAGCTCAAGAAGAGAGCAAGCAAGGATTCACGCCTGATGAGGCACTCGAGATGCTGAGCGATGAATTCATTGCAATGCACCCACACATTCGCATCTGCGGAGTGATGGGGATGGCTTCGCTCACAGATGATGAAGCAAAGATTCGCTCTGAATTTAAGGCAATAAAAGCAACTTTTGAGCGTTTAAGAGACGAGGTTTTTGATGGATGCGACTATTTCTGCGAAATATCAATGGGCATGTCGGGCGACTACCCTATTGCTATCGAAGAAGGAGCAACTATCGTGAGAATCGGCAGTTCGATTTTTGGAAATAGAAATTATTAAATTGATAGGAAGACAAGAGAACAAGATTTTGTTATAGAAAACTTTTTACCTCTCACGGAAAACTCTTAATTTTATTTCTCACGGAATTCACTGAATTCACAGATTTTGATTTTTGCAAGCAAAAATCTAATACAATATAAAACTAATCTTTAATCATTAAACTAATAACAATGGAAAAATTATTGATGTTGGGCGACGAAGCTATCGCTCAGGCTGCAATTGACGCAGGTCTTTCGGGAGTATTTGCTTATCCTGGTACTCCATCTACTGAAATCACAGAGTTTATCCAAGACTCAAAAATGGCTAAAGAGTTAGGCATCCGCAGCGAATGGTGCGCTAACGAAAAAACAGCGATGGAAGCAGCTCTTGGTATGAGTTATGCAGGCAAACGTGCATTGTTCTGCTGCAAACACGTGGGTATCAACGTGGCAGCCGACTGTTTCGTGAACTCTGCTATCACAGGTGCTAATGGTGGTTTGATTTATCTTGCTGCCGACGACCCTTCAATGCACTCTTCTCAAAACGAACAAGACTCTCGTTTCTATGCTGACTTTGCATTCATTCCTTGCCTCGAACCATCTAACCAACAAGAGGCTTACGACATGGTTCACTATGGCTATGAATTGTCAGAAAAATTCCATTTGCCAGTGATGATGCGCGTAACTACACGTATGGCTCACTCACGTGCTGGTGTTGCTCGTCGTGCTGAAGTTACTCCACAAAATGCGCTTAAAATGCCTGAAAACAAGATGCAATATATCTTGTTGCCAGCAGTAGCTCGTCGTCAATACAACGAACTTTTGGCTAAACAACCTGAATTGATGAAAGAAGCCGAAAACAGCGGTTTCAACAAATATATCGATGGCCCTAACAAAAAACTCGGTATCATCGCTTGCGGTATCTCTTACAACTACTTGATGGAAAATTTCCGCGACTCTGAATGTCCATATCCAGTTGTGAAAATCAGCCAATACCCTATGCCAGAGGCTATGATTAACCGTTTGTATGAAGAATGCGAAGAGGTGCTTATCCTCGAAGAAGGTCAACCACTCTACGAACGTCTTCTCCGCGGTATGCTCAACAAAGGCAAAGCTGTTAAAGGTCGTTTGGACGGCACATTGCCACGCGTAGGCGAACTCTCACCTAACCTCGTATGCAAAGCTCTTGACTTGGAAGTGAAAGAAGGCATGCCAATCCCATCACTCGTGGCTCCACGTCCTCCAAAATTGTGCGACGGATGTCCTCACATCGACTCATATACAGCTCTCAACGAAGCTATGAAATCATTCCCTGGTGGTCGCGTATTCTCTGATATCGGTTGCTACACACTTGGTGCGTTGCCTCCATTCCAAGCTATCTACTCTACTGTAGACATGGGTGCTTCTATCACTATGGCTAAAGGTGCTTCTGAAGCTGACTTGTTGCCATCAGTAGCTGTTATCGGCGACTCAACATTCACTCATTCAGGTATGACTGGCTTGTTGGACTGCTG
>JAFYMM010000001.1 GCA_017550055.1 Paludibacteraceae bacterium | reverse complement strand
GGTTGCTTGCTGTATGCTGTATCCTATATTTAAATATAGGAGGGGGTTATTGTATTTTAGTGTTATTTGTTATTGTATTTTATACGATTAGTAATTGAGCGTCCGAGAGTGATTTCGTCGGCATATTCGAGGTCATCGCCAATGGCAACTCCACGTGCTATTGTGGTTATAGTTACTGGTAAGTGTGCAAGCTTGCGATAGATATAGAAACATGTTGTGTCGCCTTCCATATTTGGACTAAGAGCAAGTATGACCTCTTTGATGTTGCCCTGTTCGACGCGCTCGATAAGTGAAGATATCTCTAAATCGTTAGGAGATATGCCATTCATTGGCGAAATGACACCACCGAGAACATGATAAGAGCCATGATACTGAGCTGTGTTTTCGATGAGCATTACCTCTTTGATGGATTCGACAACGCAGATTGTGGTTTTATCGCGTTTAGGGTCGGAGCATATTTCACATATTGGTTTGTCGGAAATATTGTGGCATTCCTCGCAATACTGAATATTTTCGCTCATTTCGCTAATGGCGGATATGAATTTGTTGGCATTGGCTGGGCCTTGACGGAGTATGTGCAAAGCCATACGGAGAGCAGATTTGCGTCCGATACCAGGCAGTGAAGCAAATGCATTTACTGCATTTTCAAGTAGTTGCGAAGAATATTTCTGTATCATAAATAAAGTACAAAGATACTTATTTTAATTTAAAGTTCATAATTTATTGTACATAAATTTATATTTTAATTATTTTTACTAACTTTGTAGTATGAAAAATAGTTATTTATTATTACTTTTAATAATCTTATTATTAGTTGGTTGTGTATCTCAACGAAGACGAATAAAAGGGGGTGAAAGATATGAATCGGAGACAATTGTTGAACCTGATACAACAATTGTGCCTATTTTTGACCCTGCTGTATTATATGTGTTAGCAAGAGAGTATGAAGGTGAGCAAGATACGTTGCGCAGTATGGGTGAATATGTAGAAGAGCGATTGATAGAACTATATCCAGAACGTGCTTATAGAGGTATGATGTCGAAAATGGCAGATGCAACTATGAGTTATCTGCAAGATGTTAGTCGTTTGCCTCAGTATAGGACAAATACGATTGATGGACTCACAATGTCATCGCCTAATGAGGTCTATTTCAACTCAGTTTCAGATTCAGCAGAAGTAGAGTTAATGCAGATGACAGAGGCGGAAGCCTCTATTTTCTGGGATTTGAATGCTTTGGCAGATGCTGAAAATAAGGTGAGATTGGCCGATTTTAATAGTATAAGTGCTTTTGATAGTGAATGGGGGTTGAAGACTGTGTTGATGGGAGATGAGATTCCATATATTGCAAAAGAGGAGTGGGCAATGTCGTTTGTAAGTATGGGAGTTGCTTCATCTACAATTTATCGTGTATTGCAATCGAAAGCTAGAGCAGAATATGTCGCTCGTCATTTTTATCACGCGAACACAAGTTATGGTAAACGTGGAGATGCTTATAAACATATATTTGTAAATCTTTTATTACGTAAATATACCACATCGCGAATAGCTTGGCTGATAATGGATGTGTATTGGGAGCGTGCAAGTGTTAATAAGCCTTGTGACAATGTGATGGATTTTCATAACAACCTTGTAGGCCGTGAATATCAGTATGATAATTTATTAGGTGGTAGTGATGATTGGCGTAAATGGGCATATAATTTGCGAGATTTTATTGATGATACAACGCATAATGCCGAATTTATGAATTGGAGATTAGATACACCATCTTTGATTGTGAACGAAGAAGAAAAGAAAGTTAGTCCAAATAAATATATTTATTGGAGTAAAGATTCGGAGACTTTAGAGGAAATAAAGAAAAGCAAATAACATGAGTTCGATATAATTTTATTTCTCACGGAACTGAAGGTTTTTGAGCCTTTATGCGATAAAATAGAATACACGGAATTTTCATATTGAACTGACGTTAAATAGTAAAATAAAAAAATAGGCTAACTCGAATGAAGTTAGCCTATTTTTATTGTTTATATGAGAGTTATTACTCCATTGCTGCAAGATATTTTTCAGCTTCCATTGCTGATTTACAGCCAGAAGCAGCAGCGCAGATTGCTTGACGATAGATTGGGTCAGCAACGTCGCCAGCAGCGAACACACCAGGTACATTTGTAAGAGGGCGGAATGGTTCAGTAATGATGTAGCCTTCTTCGTTTGTGTTGATGTATTTTTTGAAGATGTCGCTATTAGGGTGGTGACCGATAGCGAGGAAGAATCCATCAATTTTGATATCAACGATTTCTTCGTCAGCTTCGCCTTTACGTTTGATGAGTTTTGCACCTTCGAGAAGGTCTTCGCCGTAGAGGCTTTGAGTATTGTGTTCGAAGAGAACAGTGATTTTCTCGTTTTTGAATACACGGTCTTGCATTACTTTAGATGCACGGAGGAAAGGTTTACGCACGATGAGGTAAACTTTTTCGCAAAGACCAGCGAGGTAGCAAGCTTCTTCGCAAGCAGTGTCGCCACCACCTACTACTGCAACAGTTTTTTTGCGGTAGAAGAATCCGTCGCAAGTTGCACATGCAGAAACACCTTTACCCATATATTTTTGTTCGTCAGCGAGACCAAGATATTTTGCACTAGCACCAGTTGCAATAATTACAGTGTCAGCTTCGATTACTTTTTCACCATCGATAGTGAGTTTTTTAGGTGAGCAACTGAAGTCAACATCAGTGATGCAACCAAAACGTACGTCTGTACCAAAACGCTCAGCTTGAGCACGGAGGTCAGCCATCATAAGGTTAGCGTCGATACCTTCAGGATAACCTGGGAAGTTTTCGATTTCAGTAGTTTGAGTTAATTGACCACCTGATTGCATACCCTCGTAGAGTACCGGAGCAAGGTTAGCGCGTGAAGCGTAGATTGCGGCAGTATAGCCAGCAGGGCCTGAGCCAATGATAAGGCATTTTACTTTTTCGTTCATAATTATATTAATGATTAGTTATTAGTTATTAACGATATTTGTACCATTGGTACACTTGAACACGCAAAGGTACGATAAATTTGGCACATTAGCAAATGTTTTTGCCTAATTTGCAAGCCAATTTTCAGGATTTTGTATTTCAGTGTCTTTATAGAGCATGAAATAGAGTTCAGTTTTGTTGTCGTTTTCGGTGTCGGTGAAGACTTTACCGATTTTTTGTTTAGTAGAAACTTTGTCGCCAACTTTGACATAAAGTGTTACAAGGTTGGAATATACGGTGCGGTAATTGCCATGTTTCACGATGACGGATTGATTGCTACCTGGCACAGAGAAACATTGAGTTACTTCGCCTTCGAATACTGCACGAGCATCAGAACCTGCAGGAATTTGGAAGTAAGTACCTTTGTTGTTGATTTGCACTTTGTCGAGGAAAGGGTGAGGTTGTACACCAAAGTGGCTACTAATGAAGCCTTTTTCGATAGGGCGAGGAAGTTTTCCTTTGTTGGCTTCGAAGTTACCAGCCACGAGTTTCTCTTCCTTGCTGAGTTCGTAAGGGTCTTTTTTACCTTCTTTCTTAGCTTTTGCAGCAGCCTCCTCTTTTTGACGTTTGATTTCGGCTGCAATTATATCTTGAATTTTTTTATTGAGTTTATCGGCTTTGGCTTGTTGTTCCTTTTGCTTCTTTTTCAGAGATGTTTCTTTCTTTTTAAGAGAAGCTAGTTCATCGTTGCGTTTACGACGTTGTTGTTCAAGACGTTGTTGTTCAAGTTCCTTTGCACTAACAGCAGTTTCTTTTTGTATGCGATTTTCAGTGAGAATATTTTCTTCTATTTCGAGTTGTTTTGTGATTTTAGTTATTTCTTGCGCTTGATACTTGCGATGAGAGGCTACTTGTTGGAGATAGCGGAAACGACGTAGGGCTTGATTGAAATTGTCGGCAGAAAAGATAAATAAGAGAGGTGAGAAGTATTTGTGATGCGAATAGAGTGCGCGTGTTGTTTGTGCGTACTCATCGCGGAGCCTACTGAGACGTTCTTGGTGAGAAAGTCGTGATGCTTGGATAGATGAAATATTTTCGTCGAGCATTCCGATTTCTTTATTTAGAGCATTGATGTAGTTGGTGCTTTGTTTGATTGATTGTTTAAGTAGATTGAGTTTGTTTTCTGTGCCTTTTTTGTTTTTTTGAGTTTCGTTGAGAAGGCGATTAGTTACAGCAAGCTCGTCGAGAGCCTTTTTCTTTTCAGCTTCGAGTTCTTTAATTGTTTGTGCGCTTAGATTAATACACAACGTGCAATGCAGAAAACAGAGTAGTATAGTCAGTATTTTTTTCATATTATTTTTAAGAGATACACACTGTGAGTGGGTATGGTGAAGGTATGGTTATCCTATGATGAAGGTAAGGTAAAGTATAGGTAAACTTAGGAATTTAGTCGTATGCAATACACATTGTGAGTGTGTATTTTTTTGGAGTAAAAATAACTTGATTTTTTGTAGTACAAAATTACGAAAAAAAAATGATATAGCCGTTGTTTATTTGAAAAATAATTTATTTCTCTGTAAAGAGTATAGATGATGGTGGTATTTTGAGGGTAAGTTTGTAGTAATGATGGGGTATGTTGGGGTGTTAGTAACTTTTGTGAAAAAAAGTTGTTTTTTCCTTTGGTATGTTACAAAAAAATAGTATTTTTGCAAGGTGTTTTGTAATCGAAAGTGCGCGGTTTTGGAAAACTTTTTTGAAAATGAATGATAGTTAGTTATCAAAAAAGCTACTTCCGGTTATTGCGTTTAGCAGACAATGGATATGCTACATTTCACTCAGAAATAAATTAAATAATAACTAAATACTGTATATACCGTGGAATCAATAAAAATCACTGAAGAAGAGGCTCGTCGGGCTTCGAAAGAATACTTTGGCGGCGATGAATTGGCGGCTCAAGTATGGGTTAATAAATATGCCTTGAAGGATTCGCAAGGTTATTTGTATGAACGTACGCCAGAAGATATGCATTGGCGTTTGGCTCGTGAAATAGCTCGTGTAGAGAAGAAATATCCTAATCCGTTGAGCGAACAAGAGTTGTTTGATTTGTTCGACCACTTCCGTTATATCGTACCACAAGGTAGTCCGATGACGGGGATTGGTAATAATTTCCAAGTATCGTCGTTGTCTAACTGTTTTGTGATTGGTGTGGATGGTGAAGCAGACTCGTATGGCGGTATATTTAAGATTGATGAAGAACAAGTGCAGTTGATGAAACGTCGCGGAGGTGTGGGGCATGACTTGACACATATTCGTCCTGAGGGGTCGCCAGTGAAAAACTCGGCATTGACTTCTACAGGTATTGTGCCATTTAT
>JAFYMM010000118.1 GCA_017550055.1 Paludibacteraceae bacterium | reverse complement strand
TTTGGCGTAGCCACCAATAATCAAGCCCACTGCATCTTCGGTCGAAATACCACGTTGCGAACAGTAGAACAATTGGTCCTCAGATATTTTCGATGTGGTTGCCTCGTGTTCAATAATCGCAGTCGGATTCTTCACATCTACGTATGGGAACGTATGCGCACCACATTGGTCGCCCAAAAGCAACGAGTCACATTGCGAGTAATTTCTTGCACCTGTGGCATTTGCATTCACTTTCACCAATCCGCGATACGAGTTCTGACTCTTACCTGCCGAAATACCCTTGCTCACGATGCGCGAACGAGTATTTTTGCCCAAATGTATCATCTTCGTACCTGTATCGGCTTGCTGATAGTTGTTTGTCAACGCCACCGAGTAAAACTCACCCACCGAATTATCGCCCTTCAAAATACATGACGGATATTTCCATGTGATTGCCGAGCCGGTCTCCACCTGTGTCCACGACACTTTCGAGTTATTACCCTTACATATCGCACGCTTAGTAACAAAGTTGTAGATACCGCCTTTACCCTCTTTATCGCCTGGGTACCAGTTTTGCACGGTCGAATATTTCACCTCGGCATTATTCATCACCACAATCTCCACGATAGCAGCATGCAACTGATTCTCATCGCGTTGAGGCGCAGTACAACCCTCAAGATACGACACGTATGCATCGTCATCTGCCACAATCAATGTGCGCTCAAACTGACCAGTACCCGCTGCATTGATACGGAAATATGTCGACAACTCCATCGGACAACGCACGCCCTTAGGAATATAAACAAACGACCCATCCGAGAACACCGCACAGTTCAACGCCGCATAAAAGTTATCGGTATATGGCACCACCGAGCCCAAATACTCACGCACCAAATCGGGATACTCCTTCACTGCTTCCGAAATCGAGCAGAAAATAATACCCTTCTCTGCCAATTTCTCACGGAACGTAGTCTTCACCGACACCGAGTCCATCACCGCATCCACCGCAATACCACTCAACACCTTTTGCTCTTCGAGTGGAATACCCAACTTGTTGAATGTATCAAGAATTTCTGGGTCAACCTCATCCAACGACTTTGGCGCATTCTTTCTTGGCGCAGCATAATACGATATCGCCTGAAAATCTATCTCAGGTATATTCAACAACGCCCAATCCGGCATCGGCATAGTCAACCAATGACGATACGCCTTCAATCTGAACTCCAACAACCACTCTGGCTCTTCTTTTTTTGCTGATATCAAGCGGATTACATCCTCCGACAACCCATTAGGTATAGTCTCTGTATGAACATCAGTCGTAAAACCATATTCATACTCTTTTTGAGCCACTTGACTAATAAACTCATTCGAATTATTCTCTGACATATATCTCGTTATATAAATTTCAAATTAGATAATATTTAGCCTACAAAGATACAAATTTTATTTCACATACACAACCCCCAAAAACATATATTATTTTAACACTTTTCTCATATCATTTTCACCCTAACCTCAAGCAACCCTCAACATAGGATAAATATACTATAAATATAGGATAAATATACCATAAATATACTATAAACATACCATAAAGCAACCCTCTCCCAATCCCCTCCCAAAAAACAAAACTATCCAAAACATCTAAAAAATGAGATAAAAAAAGAGGCATACCCACATCGGATATGCCTCTAAAATATTTTTCAACTATCTATCTTCGCCACAAAACCACGCGCCCACCAATCTCTTTCGACAATGCCTTTTTATGTTCGATTATAATCTGCTTTTGTCGCATAAAATCCATGATTTCATCGAAATTTCCCGACTCTTGAGCTTGCTTAATCTTTTGGTCTATTTCACGTTCTCGCTCTGAAATAATCGCTGCCTTATATTCGTGTATAACAGTATTCACCTCTCGCGCCAAAATCTCTTTTTTCTGCAATTCGAGTTTCGCTTGATGGTCTTGCACAGCCCTCAAATTCGCAGGGTCGCCACTATACTCATCTTGCTTTGTGTGCATTTTCGATAGCGTGTATTTATCTGTTAACAACTCTGCTGCTTTAGCCGAAATTTCAGGGTCGATATGATTAGTAAAATGCTTCGCTGCATTGAAATTATCTTCAGCTTTCACATTCCTTACACAATCCAACATCCTTTGGTGCAACGGATTATGGAATATTTTACCACCATCCACTTCCAAATCTACCAACGACGCCACAACAAACCCACTAACCGTCTGAAATTCACCATCACCAACCTCAAACAACACCTCTCCACCATATCTCACCACATAATGCAATATATTCATCTCCTCTTTATCAAATCGAGAGTTGAAAGTTGAAAGTTGAGGATTAAGCATCTGACGTTCACCATCAGAAACAACATTTTCTTGCCTATACAAAGGGTTAGTATCATGCTTTTCCTCTGTAGCATAACTTTGTGGCGTGTAGTCGCCATTCGATTTTCTCACCAACTCTTTTTCTCGCCTTACTCTCAATATCTTTTGTATTTCGGCAAGCACCACCTTCTCATCAATATCCAACTGAGTAGCACACTCTTTTGCATACACCGAGCGCACAATATTGTCGGGTATCAACGAAATCGAATGCACCACATCTTGTATCAATCCCGCCTTTTTGATAGGGTCATTACCTATCTCATCCAACAATAATTGTATCTTAAATCGAATGAAATCCACTTGATTTTTATCGATGAAATCGATGAAATCCGACGCATTATTATTTTGTGCATACGAGTCAGGGTCCTCACCATCGGGCAACAACACCACCTTCACATTCATCCCCTCTTCCAACAACAAGTCGATACCCCTAATCGACGCTTTGATACCAGCCGCATCGCCATCATACAACACCGTAATATTTGGCGTAAATCTATGAATCAATCGTATCTGACCGGGTGTGAGCGATGTTCCCGACGATGCCACAACATTCGTGATTCCTGCCTGATGCATACTAATCACATCGGTATAGCCCTCCACCAAAAAACATCTATCTTGCTTGACTATCGACTGTTTCGCAAAATATATACCGTACAATTCATTGCTCTTGTGATATATTTCACTCTCTGGCGAATTGACATATTTGGCGGTTTTATCGTCTTTTTTCAACACACGACCACCAAATGCCACCACCTTGCCCGACAATGTATGCACAGGAAACATCACCCTACCCCTAAACCTATCGTACCATGTGCCATTATCACGTCGGTTGCCCAAGCCACATTTCTCGATGAAATCGGCTTTATAGCCACTATTCAAGGCTGTCATCGTCATCACATCCGACTTATCTAAACAATAGCCCAATCCGAATTTTTCGATGGTTTCATCGGTAAATCCACGCGAATGGAAATACGACAAACCTATTGCTCGCCCCTCATCAGTCTCATTCATCTGCTTTGTGAAATACGACTGCGCCCATGTGTTCAAAGCAAACATCGCCTCTCTATCCGACTGCGACTGCTGCTCCTCTGGCGTCATCTCTTTCTCTACTATCTCGATATGATACTTTTTCGCTAAATATCTCAACGCACCAGGGTAGTCCAACTGCTCGTGTTCCATAATAAAATGCACAGGACCGCCCCCTTTTCCACAGCCAAAACACTTAAAAATACCCTTGGCTGGCGAAACAGTAAACGAACCTGTCTTTTCATCATGGAACGGACACAAACCTATATAATTCACCCCACGCTTACGCAACGTCACAAAATCGCTCACTACATCAACGATTTGCGCCGCATCCAATATCTTATCTACCGTCTGTCTATCAATCATATTTTTTCATTTTTTCAGGACGACAAAATTACAAATAAATATTGATAAATCCAAAACTTTTTACTATCTTTGCAAATCAAAAACTAATTCGTCCCGATTAGACCAATCGGCATTATCGGACTAATTCCAAACTATCAATGAAAAACGAAATTCGCAAAGCCATCCGCACAAAGAAAAAAGAACTCGGCAAAGAGCTACTACTCTCTATGTCGCTTCCCGTTGCGGAGCAAATAGAAGCAAACGAACACTATCGCAATGCCAACATCGTGATGCTCTATCATCCTCTATGGGACGAAGTTGACATACGCCCACTACTTAATCGTGCACTCGCTGATGGCAAACGCGTAATACTCCCTACCGTAAAAGGCGATGACATCATCCCAGTAGAAATAACTACTGACACAGAATGGGTTGTAGGCGACTTCGACATCCTCGAACCTGTTGCCGAACCATATAATGGGGCGATTGACCTAATCGTTGTGCCTGGCGTGGCATTCGACAACAACAAAAACAGATTGGGCAGAGGCAAAGGCTACTACGACCGTTTCCTTGTGCATCACCCTAACGCATACCGACTTGGCGTTTGTTTCCAATTCCAAATCGTACCTGAAGTTCCTACCGAGCCTTTCGATTTTCCAATGAACGAAATAATCGCTATTTAACACACAATATATCAAAGAAATTCTCGTTTTATAGTCAGCATGACGAAAAGACTATTACATATATTTGCTATCTTATTGACTGCCACATCAATCTATGCACAAGCAGGCACAGGAATTTTTCAATTCCTGAATCTCCCTACGGGCGCACGCCAAGCGGCATTTGGTGGCACAAACATTACTTTGTACGACGACGACCTGAATTTCGCCTTCGCCAATCCTGCTTTGCTTTCAGAAAAAACTCATAACTACCTCGGCCTGAATTATACCAATCTTTTCAATGACGTAAACTTAGGCTCGGCAATATATGGTCGCAATTTTAGCGACAAAGATTTCATGGCTTTTGGTGTACATTACATCGACTATGGCACATTCATCGAAACCAACGAATTCAACCAAGAACTCGGCACTTTTACGGCTAAAGACATCGCCATCACAGCCATGTATTGCCGTTGGCTATCGCCTCGTTGGACTATGGGTATCACGATGAAACCGATATTTTCGTTCTACGAACGCTATTTCTCATCTGGTCTTGGATTCGATTTAGGATTCTCTTATCACAACGAAAAAGCCCTATTCTCTGCCGGACTTGTACTCCGCAATGTAGGTTTCCAATTCAATGGCTACAACAGTATAGACCCAAGTCAGAAACAGGAGCTTTTACCTATAGATTTGCAAATTGCCGTATCACAAAAACTGCCTAAAGCTCCTCTGCGCTTTCATCTCACACTCCACAACATGCAAACTTGGGATTTGAGCTACAGATTAGGCAATGACGCTCCCGACAAAATGGATGGAAAAACCAAAATGGCTATTGCCTCCGACATGTTTTTCCGCCACACAATATGGGCAGTTGAAATTCTTCCGCACAAAAATTTCTATATAATTGCATCATACAATCACCGCCGTCAGAAAGAGATGGCTATCAAAGACAAACGCTCAATAGCAGGCTTTGCCCTCGGTGCAGGTTTCAAAGCCAATAAATTTAATGTAGGATTCTCAATCGTGCCTTATCAAGCAGGCTCTCTTGGATATAATGTAACATTTTCAACCAACTTAACAGATTTTGGAATAAAATGAAAAAAATAGTAGTAGCAATCGACGGTTTTTCTTCTTGTGGCAAAAGCACTATGGCTAAAGCACTTGCAAAATATGCAGGCTATACTTATGTAGATACTGGCGCAATGTATCGTGCTGTGGCCCTCTATGCAATCGACCATAATCTCATCGACGCTCAAAATATCGATGAAATCGGCTTAAATCAAGCATTAAACAACATTAAAATATCATTCACAACTGTAGATGGTGTTCAACATACGGTGTTGAATGGCGTAGATGTAGAATCTCGCATTCGCACACTCGAAGTTGCCAACGGAGCAAGCCGAGTGTCTGCTATAGGATTTGTACGCCGTGCCTTAGTTGCCCTCCAACAAGAAATGGGTAAAGAAGGCGGTGTAGTTATGGATGGCCGCGACATTGCAACTGTGGTGTTCCCTAATGCCGAACTTAAAGTATTTGTAACTGCAACTGCCGAAGTGCGCGCACAACGCCGTTATGACGAACTCAAAGAGAAAGGCGAAGAACAACCATACGCCGATGTATTGGCAAACGTACAAGAACGCGACTACCGCGACACTCATCGTGCCGAATCACCTCTCCGCCAAGCCGATGATGCTCGCCTTCTCGACAACTCAAATATGACACGAGAAGAACAATTCGAACTCATCATATCTTGGTTCGAAGAAACAATCGCGTGAAAAAACATTCATATATACTAATAAAAAAGGCTGACTAACGAAATCGTTAATCAGCCTTTTTCTTTTTCAATAGCGCTATTCCAAGAATCGACTATGGCACTGGGTCGTAACCACTGCCTCCCCATGGATGACATCTGGCAATACGTTTCACCGCAAGCCACAAACCTTTGAATGGACCAT
>JAFYMM010000117.1 GCA_017550055.1 Paludibacteraceae bacterium | reverse complement strand
GCGAATAGGCGACGTAAAGTGCGAATAATAGTCGAACGCCAATCCATAGTGTCCAATATTTTCGGTTGTATAAGTAGCCTTAGCCATTGATCTAACTGCTAGAGTTTCAATCAAATTTTGTTCACGTTTGCCTGCCACTTGGTCTAGTAAATTATTGATAGCAGACGACACCTCTTGGTTCTTACCCGTAGTTTTCAATTTATATCCAAATCGCTTGATAAACGTACTAAAATTCTCCAATTTATCTGGATTAGGCACATCGTGCACGCGATACACAAATGTCTTAGGTTTTGCTTTAGCTCCTTTCACACCTTTTGGCTTACCTATATGTGTAGCTACTGTCTTATTAGCCAACAACATAAACTCTTCAATCAATTTATTTGCCTCTTTAGACTCTTTGAAATATACGCTTAGTGGTTTGCCCTTTTCGTCAATCTCAAATCTCACTTCCACGCGGTCAAACGCAATGGCCCCTTTCGCAAATCTCTTAACCCTCAATATTTTTGCTAACTCATTCAATTTCAATAGTTCAGTAGCATAATCGCCTTCGCCAGATTCAATTATTGCCTGTGCTTCTTCATAGGCAAATCGTCTATTCGAATTTATTACAGTACGACAAATTTCATAGCTTTTCACTTCTGCAAACTCATCTAATTGAAATACAACCGAATAAGATAATTTATCCTCATTTGGTCGCAATGAGCAAATATTATTGCACAACCTTTCTGGCAACATCGGTATCGTTCTATCTACTAAATAGACTGATGTCGCACGTTTATAAGCCTCTTTGTCTATAATCGAATTTGGTGTTACATAGTGAGTTACGTCGGCAATATGCACCCCAACTTCCCACAATCCTGTCTCTAATTTTCTGATTGACAATGCGTCATCAAAGTCTTTTGCGTCGCGAGGGTCAATGGTGAAGGTTGTCACGTCTCGCATATCTTTACGGCGGGCAATCTCTTCGGCATCAATAACATCCGAAATCTCGTTAGCTGCATCCTCTACCTCTTTTGGATATGAATATGGCAATCCGAATTCGGCTAATATAGCATGCATCTCTGCATCGTTGTTACCCACATCGCCTAGCACTGCAACAATCTCGCCAATAGGGTTTTTCTCTTTGCTCGACCATTCAACTATGCGTCCCACACATCGTTGTCCGTCTTTTCCTCCATTCAATTTTTCAAGAGGAATAAACATATCGTGGGTCAATAGTTTCTTGTCAATATTAAGGAATGCAAAAGTAGGCTTAACTTCCAATATGCCAACAAATTCAGTCTTTTTGCGTTCAAGCACATTCACCACTTCTCCTTCTTGCTCTTTACCTTTGCGACGAGGGAATAATACAACCTCTACTTTGTCGCCATTTAGAGCACATCCCATCGAACGTTCTGCAATCCACACACGTTCTCCTCCATCATCGGGTATAAGGTAGGTCTTTTTAGCCACTGACTCACGGTCAAGGACGCCCGTTACTGTTTGTCGGCGCATATTAGCTTTATATTTACCTGCACTTATGCGTTGAATTTTACCTGCTGACTCAAGGTCAAACATAGCGTCAACCACACGCTCTTTCATTACCGACTTTTTCAATCCCAAAGCCGCTGCCACTTGTTTGTAATTGAATGGCTTAGTTGAATTTTCATTAAAAAAATTCAACACCTGACGTGTTATAGCCTCTTTAGTGAAACTACGTTTTTCTGGTTTTTTCTCTTTTTCTGTTTTCATAGTTTTCTCTTTTTTTATGGTTCAATTTCTATGTATTTCTCTTTGTTTATTAGCACAATATCGATAAATCCAATTTCAGGATGTGCAATTTCATAAGGATTGAATGTGTACATAATTGATGAATTCATAATTGCAAAATTACCATTAGGTCGCACTTTGTTTAGGTCTATTTCAATTTCATTTTGCGTAGCCATCTCTTTTGCTTGTTTGACGAGCAATTTTCGAATTATATTCATTGTTTGTGGTGAGAATAAATCTTTTTCTTGTAGATGTCTTCCTGTTTTCGCATCGAATACATAGTAATTACATATAGTCATCAATCCTTGATTTTCAGGTGCAATATTTGTTGACATAATGCGTCTGAAAGTTATGTAATTTTCATCGGCATATACAATTTCGCCATCTATTTTTGAGTACAATGTTGCTCCTATTAGAGTCGAATCTGTTGTTTCAACAAATGTTTCAAGCGAGGCTTTTGCATATTTCCTGAGAACTTTATTGTTGCTGTATTTCGCAAAATCACTACCCAATACTGCAGCTATAATGCTATCACGCAATGGTTTGCTTATCTGACGATTCGATAAATTTAAGTTTCCATCAAACGTGAGGGTAGTCTCATGTTCTTTGTCAATGAATGTGTCTTTTAGAGTTATAATATTGTTTTTGGAAGAACAGGCAATCATTATTATTAGCAACAATGTAAGCAATATTTTTTTCATATGAACAACTTGTTTTTATTAGTATGCAAATTTACAGAAAAATATCTAAATATTAAAATTTTTAGTTTGAATATTGGTATATTTTTACACTACAATTAAACTTTTTTACATTTTTTTGCTATTCTGTTGGTTATTAGAAAATAAAGTTGTAAATTTGCCAAATTGAATTTTATACTACACGAGTAGTATTAAATGTTAAGGAAATATAACATAACGAATTGAAAATCACCTTATTTGCACATCAATAACACATGAATTATTGGTGGGTAAGTTGTGTGCATTCAAGCCATAAATACGTCCAAAATATAACAAAAATATAACAAATTATTATATTAACTTTTAGTTATATGACAACAATCAAATTAAAAAAAGGTTTAAACATCAAAATTTCGGGCGATGCTGAAGCTAAAGTAGCTGGCAAAGTTATCTCGCAAGAGGTAGGTATCGTTCCTGATCATTTTGAAGGTATGACACCTAAGGTGGCTGTCAAAGAGGGTGACGAAGTAAAAGTTGGTACACCTATCTTGTTCGACAAAAATCACCCAGAGGTGAAGGTTGTATCTCCCGTTTGTGGTACAATCAAGCAAGTAGCACGCGGCGAACGCCGTAAACTACTCTACGTGCTCATCGAACAAAACGGTAAAACAGAGCAAGCTGAGCTTCCTGCAATGGATCTCAAAGCAGGCAAAGAGTCTGTTCTCGCTGCTATGTTGGCTGCTGGTTTCGGTGCTATGTTGCGTCAACGTCCTTACGATGTAGTTGCTAACCCTAAAGTTGCTCCAAAAGCAATCTTCGTATCTGCTTTTGATTCTGCTCCTTTGGCTGCTGACTACAACTTCGTATTGAAAGGCGAAGAGGCTAACGTGCAGGCAGGTTTGAATGTTTTGGCTACTATTGCTAAAACTTACTATTCAGTATCTCCTGCAACATCGGCAGAATTGCGCAACATGAAAGGCGTTGAAATTAACGAATTCATCGGTGCTCACCCAGCTGGTAACGTAGGTGTACAAATCAACCACCTCAACCCAGTGAACAAAGAAGAAGTTGTTTGGGTAATGAACATTATGGACGTAGCAATGCTCGGTCGTTATGTTAACACTGGTAAACTCGACTTTGCTCGCAAAGTAGCGGTTGCTGGTCCAAAAGTGAAACATCCTGCTTATGTTGAAACAATCAGCGGTACAGTTGTCAACAACATTACTGAAGGCAATCTTAACCTTGACGAACATATCCGTGTAATTAACGGTAACGTTCTTACAGGTTTGAAAGCTGAAGAAAAATCGTTCCTTTCTCCATTCGTGAACGTAGTAACTGTTATTGCAGAAGGTGATGAGGCTGACGAACTTCTCGGTTGGGCAATGCCACGTTTCAACAAATTCTCTAACTCATGCCTCTTCCTTACAAAATTGCAACGCATGCTTTGTCCTAAAAAACAATTCGATTTCGATGCTCGTATCCTCGGTGGTGAACGTGCATTCATCGTAAGTGGCGAATACGACCGTGTATTCCCTATGGACATTATGCCAGAACAATTGGTTAAAGCCATGATCGCTCGCAACCTCGAGAAAATGGAACAACTCGGTGCATATGAAGTGGCTCCTGAAGACTTCGCTCTTTGCGAATTCGTTTGTACTTCAAAAATCGAAACACAACGTATCGTTCGCGAAGCTCTCAACTATATGAGAAAAGAATTAGAATAATTCACAATGCATAATTCATAATTCATAATTACCATTCGGTTTATGATTTTATAGACGTATGCAATAGTATAAATTATGTTTAATTGTGCATTGTGCGTTGTGCATTGTGCATTAAAAATTAAGATATGAAATTTTTAAAAAACATCGTAGACAAAGTTGAACCTACTTTCTCTGAAGGTGGTAAACTTCATATGTTTCACTCGGTGTTCGATGGATTCAAAACATTCTTGTTTGTGCCTAACGATACAGCAAAACATGGTGTTCACATCCACGACGTTACTGACTCGAAACGTACAATGATTATGGTGGTAATTGCTCTCGTTCCTGCTCTCCTTTTTGGTATGTGGAACGTTGGTTACCAACACTTCTTGGCTATTGGTCAAGACGCTACTTTCTGGCAACAATTCATTTTCGGTCTTTTGGCTGTATTGCCTATCCTCCTTGTTTCTTACATCGTAGGTCTTGGTATCGAATTTACTGTTGCTCAATTTAAAGGTCATGAAATTCAAGAAGGTTTCCTCGTGTCAGGTATCCTTATCCCTATGATTGTGCCAGTTGACACTCCACTTTGGATGGTCGCTATCGCTTCTGCTTTTGCTGTTATCTTCGCTAAAGAAGTATTTGGTGGTACTGGTTACAACGTATTCAACGTGGCTTTGGTTACACGTGCTTTCTTGTTCTTTGCATATCCAACTGCAATGAGTGGTGACCAAGTATGGGTACGTACACGCGACGCATTCTGGTATGGTGCTGGCGAAAAAATCGACGGTTTCTCAGGTGCAACTCCTCTTGGTCAAGTAGCAGTTGCTTCTGAATATACTGACCCAGTTTCATTTATGGATGCATTCCTTGGTTTCATCCCTGGTTCTGTAGGTGAAGTCTCTACTTTGGCTATCCTCATCGGTGCTGTTATTCTTCTTGTTACACGTGTTGCAAGTTGGAAAACTATGTTATCTGTATTCGTAGGTGGTGCGTTCACAGCATTCTTGTTCAACCAATTCGGTCCTGATACAGCAATTGCTAACATGCCTTGGTATATGCACCTTGTGCTTGGTGGTTTTGCTTTCGGTGCTGTGTTTATGGCTACTGACCCTGTTACTTCTGCTCGCACAGAGTGTGGTAAATGGATTTATGGTTTCTTGATTGGTGTTGTTGCAATTGTAGTTCGCGTTCTCAACCCTGGTTATCCAGAAGGTATGATGCTTGCTATCTTGCTCATGAACATCTTCGCTAACTTGATCGACTACTACGTAGTTCAAGCTAATATCAACAAACGTCTTAAACGTGCTAATAAATAATTAGTCGACAGTCCACAGACAACAGTCTACAGTCGCAAATCTGTTGACCGTTGACCGTTGACCGTTGATAAAACATATAAATTATGAATACAAATAAAAATAGTTATACGTTAATATATATGGTGGTAATCATTACCATCGTATCGTTGCTATTGTCGATTACTTCGGGGTCTCTTCGTTCTTTCCAAGAAGACAACGTGCGTCTCGACACTAAAAAGCAAATCCTTAATTCGTTGCCAGGCATCGAATTGGGCGAAGATGCAGCAGCTACTTACGCAGCAACTATCAAAGAGTATAACATGCTCGATGCTGAAGGTAACGTAGTGAAAACTCTCGACCCTGTGGCTGATTTCGACGTCAAAGCTGAAGAGGGACAATTCCCTATGTATGTAGCTGAAATTGATGGCGAAACTAAATATATCCTTCCTATGAATGGTGCTGGTCTTTGGGGTGCCATCTGGGGTTATATGGCTCTCAACGACGACCGCAATACTGTATTTGGTGTGTTCTTCAACCACGCAGGTGAAACTCCAGGTCTTGGTGCTGAAATCGTTACTGAAAAATTCCGTAACCCATTCATCGGTAAAGAACTCTTGAAAAATGGCAAATTTGCTTCTATCGCAATCGAAAAAGCTGGTACTAAAGTAGAAGGTCGCGACCAAGTTGACGCTATCTCTGGTGGTACTATTACTTCTAAAGGTGTTGAAGCTATGCTTTCTTCAAGTCTTGTAAATTACGAAAATTTCCTCACTGCCCCTGCTGCTGTCGTAGTAGAAGAAGTAGCTGACAGTGTTATTGTTGAACCTGTAATCGAAGGAGGCAACTAATATGAAAGAAGAATTGAAAAATGCGCTACTTGGCCCT
>JAFYMM010000116.1 GCA_017550055.1 Paludibacteraceae bacterium | reverse complement strand
TATTTGACCCATAAACTCAACTTTTGACAGAGAATCGGCATCGCTACAATACAACATAGCATTTATATTTGCATTTTCTGCACCTTGAATATCGGTTTGCAAATTATCTCCAATAACAAGACATTCCGTAGGCCTTGCTTCCAATCGTTCTAAAACTGTTTGAAAAAATCGAACGTCGGGTTTTTGATAGCCGACCTCCTCCGACAAAAATACATTAGAAAAATATGGCAATAACCCCGAACGTCGCAATTTTGTGTATTGCACCTCAACAAATCCATTTGAGATTATTGATAGGATGTAACCCTTAGACCTAAGATATTCAAGCATTTCGAGTGCTCCATCAACCAAATTAGATTGCATTGCTGTACGATGAAGAAAATCATCACCCATCTTTTTCGCCAATTCAACATCTTCATTACCAACAATGCGCAATGGATACAAAAAACGCTCTAACGACAAAAAATCTTTTGTCACTTCTCCTTTTGCATATTGCTCCCACAACTGATGATTTTTCTCCATATAAATACAATAAAACGACTCGAATGAATCATAGTAATTGATTAATTCGTAGTCGTTAAATATTTCTTGCATCGCAATTTTGGAATTTTTACGAAAATCCCAAAGCGTATCATCAAGGTCAATGAGAATGTGGGTGTACATAGTGGGGAATGAGGAATGAGGAATGGGAAGAAAGGAGTTATACTACTGATTTTTTTACACTACTTTTCTATACTCGAATTGCTATCTTTTCCATACCTTCTACGAAGGATATACGAAGGATATACGAAAGATATACGAAGGATAAACCTATCTCACTCGTCCCTCGAGTACGATTTTAAGACGCCAACAGATAGCTTAAAGGTATGGTTATCCTATGAAGAAGGTTACTGTAGGGTAAGGATTATTGACGGTGTTTTTTTGACCTGCGAATTTTGGCGAGGTCGATTTCTTCCTCTTCTCCTTCTTCTGAGACACAATTTATAGCATCTCGACTTGCGCCTGCAACTACAACCACAATTTCGCCTTTAGGTGCTGTAGCCGTAAAATGCTCTATAAGTTGTTGAAGAGTGCCACGTTGAGTATCTTCAAACATTTTTGATATTTCGCGAGAAACCGAAGCTTGACGCTCAGCACCAAACACTTCTGCAAATTGTTGGAGTGTTTTCACAAGACGATATGGAGATTCGTAGAAAATCATTGTTCTATCTTCAGCAACAAGCGATTGCAACTTAGTTTGTCTGCCTTTTTTTTGAGGGAGAAACCCTTCGAAACAAAAGCGGTCGGTTGGGAGTCCAGAATCGACAAGCGCTGGCACAAAGGCTGTTGCACCCGGTAGGCACTCTACCCGAATACCTCGAGAGATACATTCGCGCACAAGCATAAAACCCGGATCGGAAATAGCAGGAGTACCCGCATCACTAACAAGGGCAATAGATTCACCTGCAAGAATACGATCGGCAAAATGAGCAATGGTTTTATGCTCGTTGAACTTATGATGCGACGCCATAGGGGTGTGAATATCAAAGTGTTTGAAAAGAATACCCGTAGTACGAGTATCCTCGGCAAGCACCAGATTCACCTCTTTAAGAATGCGCAAAGCACGATATGTTATATCCTCAAGATTGCCAACGGGAGTTGGAACCAAATATAATGCACAATTCATAATTCACAATTCACAATTTTTCCTACTAAAAGCTCAAAAAAACTTCGGTTTAGAAATAATAACACCAATGGTGGTTAAATTATAAATATCTACGTTGAAGAAGTTGAATGAAATCAGAAACAGCCTCATTATCAAGCGACCAGTCAAAATTTTTAGTCATATAATCTTGAGCCTCAGTCATAGTTTCAAACGAATTAAAATCTGATATTGCTTTATTCATTTTTTCGCCATTACCACCAAAAAGTTCACGTTGGAAACGGAAACGGTCGCCTAGTGTTATAGCTGATTTCAAATCAGTTATCTTTTTACTATTAAGCGCAGAGGCAAGTGTATCATCAGCATTTTTGGCAAGTTTATCAGCCAAAGACTCAGATGTTTCGATAGAATCGGCCACTGTTATAGTTTGATTTTCAGCTACAACATCAACAATTGAAACTGTAGCTTGCTCTGCTTGAAGTTTTTCGGCAACCAAACGTTCCTCTTCGCATTTTTTCTGTTCGAGAGCCTCACGAATGCGTTGCTCCTCTTCGATACGAGCTCTCTCTTCTGCCTCTGCTCTACGACGTGCTTCTGCTTGTTCAGCCTCAAGACGAATACGCTCTTCTTCTTGACGGCGCGCCTCTTCTTCTTCGCGACGACGTTTTTCTTCAAGTTCAGCTTGACGAGCAGCCTCTTCCTCTTCACGACGACGTTTAGCCTCAAGGTCAGCCTGACGAGCAGCCTCAATAGCAGCAACTTGACGTGCAATTTCTATTTCCGCCTTACGACGAGCTTCTGCTTGACGCTCACGTTCAAGTTCTTCAGCACGGAATAGAGCTTCTTGCTCCTCGGCTATGCGAGCCAACTCAGCTTCACGAGCAGCCTCTTCTGCCTTTTTAGCCTCGAGTTCAGCCAAGCGTTGAGCCTCCGCCGCATCTTCTACTTCTTTGTTATTTAAATAGTTGATAAGATTATCTATATTAGCAGTCAACGCTTTTGACTTATCTAAAGCCAAACGAAGATAAGGAGCAGGGATTGCCTGCATTTGGTCAAGTCCTTCGGTCAAAGTTTGTAATTCATTGACATCCTTTGCTATAAGAGCAACTAAAACATCTTTATTCATCTTTTATAAAAATATTATTTGGGATAATTATTATTTGAAAATTTTACAACGACAAAGGTACGAATTTTTTATGATATGACAAAAATTACAGGGGACTTCTATAAATTTGCACATTGATAAGCTCGAATAAGTCGAAGTTCATCGTAAGTCGCTACCCCCTCAAGTAATCCAAACAGTTCGGAATTAGAAATTTCGGGAGTTTCGTTTAGAATAGACATTACTCTACTCAGCAAATCGGCATCGACATATTGGTCAATATCAATTTTTTTAGCATGAATCAATTTTGCCAAATGAGTATAAATTGTTCCAATAGTTAAATCTCGCTCATCAGCAACCTCTTGGAGTGTTTTTCCTTGAGTAATAAGCGATAACGTTATCTCTTCAGATGGAATTTTCTCGACTTTTTCTTTTTCCTTACGTTTACGTTTTTTAGGCTTTTCTTCGTCATACTCAGCCTCTGGCTCAAATGCAATATCCGATTGAGCCGAAGCGTCAATACCATTCTCACGACAGTAAATTCGGACAATATCAACACACTCCTTACCGAAACGTTGGATTTTTATTTTCCCAAAGCCTTTAATTTTGATAAGCGACTCTATTTCAATCGGAAGACGATTGGAAACCTCGACCAAAGTAGCATTGCTAAACATCTGAAATGCCGGAATATTATTCTCTTTGCAATAATCATTGCGCCAATTAGCAAGAGCTTTATAAAGTTTAGGGTGGTCAGTCTTTAACATCTTCACTTCTCGCTCAACAACATAGGCTTTCACCTTGAAAGGTGGAACTTTATACGACTGCTTCGCATCGAAATAGTTAATTACAGAAATATCATCGGCTATGCCATCTATAACATGTCGGAGTTGCGAAGCAATTTCGAATATAGCTTGCAAACGGTCAATATAATCTTGAGCCTCGACCTTACTCTCAGTTATAGCAGGCGACGACTCAACAAGAATCAATAAATCATCAAGTTGAGGAACAAAATAGCCTGCAGCAGCCTTTACTCTTTCGGCAATACGCACAATATCGGACTTAGGATTGAAAGACAAAAGTTGAGCGACAAAACGCTGAGCAACAGCATACAATGAATTCACACGAGTAAACACTTCATCCAAATAAGGTGGTGTATCTTCATTGAAATCGTCTAAAACAGTTTTGATGTAATTAACAAAACTGAATGTATGCGACATTAAATCCTCAAGGCTAAATAACTTAGCAAGAAGTTGAATGCTATAACGAGATTTGAATAATTCGACTTGACGCTCAAGCTCGACAATAGGCAAACGCTGTTCGCTATAACGCACAATTTGAGGGTCAACAGCAAGCGAATTAGGATTGATTTGTGAAGTCAAAACAATTCCATCCAACGAACGACATCGAGATAGAGCAACATAGACTTGTCCCGAAGCAAATGCCGCCGCAGCATCAATCACTACCCTATCAAAAGTAAGACCTTGACTTTTATGAATAGTGATAGCCCAAGCCAAACGCAAAGGATATTGAGTAAATGTACCTAATAGTTTTTCTTCTATTTGATTGGTTTTTGGGTCTATAGTATAAGATTTGTTTTCCCATACCTCAAGCGACACCTTAATAGCCTCAGACTCTCCTTCGCAAGTAACCCAAATTTCATTATTATTTATCTCGGTGATTTCTCCAATTTTTCCGTTATAATAACGGCGTGGTTGTGCCATATCGTTGGCAATAAACATAACCTTTGCACCCAATTTGAGAACGAGTTCAATCTCGGTAGGAAATATTCGCTCAGGAAAATCACGGTCAATATGCGCCATAAATTTATAGTATGGAGCATCAATTTTGGCTAATTCGTCATTATTTATAGCATCAGCTGAGGCGTTATGCGTAGTAAGAGTAATATACTCATCGACATTGCGAAAATCGGGTTGATAACAATGATTCAGCAGACGGAAAGTGTCGGGAGTAAGCTGATTATTACGCACTTCATTAAGCAAATTGATAAATTGCTGATTGCTTTGACGGAAAATCTTATCAAGTTCGATATATATCGGAGGGTCTTGACGAATGACTTGAGAATGAAAGAAATATGGAGTTTCGTAATAACGACGTAACAAATCCCACTCCTCACCCACACAAACAGGAGGCAACTGATACATATCACCAATAAAAACTACCTGAACACCACCAAAAGGCTCATTCGGACGAAAACGATAGTGGCGCAACACAGTATCGATAGCATCAAGCACATCGGCACGCACCATTGACACCTCGTCTATAATAAGGAGTTCAAGTTCACGATAGATTTTACGACGAACATTATTAACCTGTTGTTTAGCAATAAACGACTTTTTAGCCTCAACAGTTGGAATAAAAGGAGAGAAAGGAAGTTGAAAGAAAGAATGAATAGTAGTACCCCCAGCGTTGATAGCCGCCACACCAGTAGGAGCAACAACAGCAGTCTGCTTGAATGCAGCTTCACGAATTTGTCGAAGCATAGTTGTCTTGCCCGTACCGGCTTTACCAGTAAGGAAAACAGAACAATTAGTTAATTGTATAAATTCTTCGGCTATTTCGTAAACAGACATATTTCTAATGAGGAATGAGGAATGAGGAATGAAGAGTGCTTACTCCTATTTTTTTGTAAATCGAATAAATAACAGAATGAATATAACACAAACCAAAGCTGCAGTGGCGTAACCAATAGAAAGTGGTAGTCCGAAGCCTTCGGGTGCGACCATTATATAGGTTGAGCAAACGGCAGTCATAAAGAGAGCAGGAAGGAGAGTTATCCAATAATTGCGTTTTTCTTTATAGAGATAGACTGTCAAAGCCCAGAAAGTAAAGACAGAAAGGGTTTGATTGCTCCAAGCAAAATAACGCCAAATGACATCAAAATTGACTTGCAACAAGATAAAAGTGCCTACAAAAAGAGGTACAGCAACCATAAGTCGCTTGAGAATAGGCTTCTGGTCGAGATGAAGAAAATCAGCAGCAATAAGGCGAGCAGAACGAAGGGCTGTATCGCCAGAAGTGATAGGAGCAGCCACCACACCTAATATGGCTAACATACCACCAAACTTACCTAACCAAGTGTTAGATATGAGATTAACTACCTCAGCAGCCTTATTTGCTGTGGCAGGTAAAGAAGCTACGTACTCTTGCAACTCACCAACAGAACCAAAGAAAGAGGAAGCCGCAGCAGCCCAAATGAGAGCAACAATGCCTTCGGCAATCATAGCACCATAGAAACAAGGACGACCATAGCGTTCATTAGTCATACAACGAGCCATCATAGGCGACTGAGTAGCATGAAAGCCGGATACTGCACCACAGGCAATAGAGACAAACATCATTGGGAAAATAGGATAACCTTGAGGATGTTGAGATGCAAGACCAGAGGTGATTTCGGGTATTGGAGCCTTGTTGATAAACAAAGAAATCAAAATACCTATAGCCATAAAAAGAAGAGCAAAACCAAAAAGAGGATAGATTTTACCTATAAGTTTGTCGATAGGGAGCAGAGTGGCAAGCATATAGTAAAGAAAAATGATAACAATCCACCAAGTAACAGAAATAGATTGTACCATACCAGCTAATAGACCTGCAGGACCACTAACGAAGACAGCACCAACAAGCACCATCAACAAAAGCGAAAATGCGCGCATAAATTGCTTAACCCCATTGCCTAATTGCTCACCAACCAACTCAGGCAACGAAGCACCATTGCGACGAAGAGAGAGCATAC
>JAFYMM010000115.1 GCA_017550055.1 Paludibacteraceae bacterium | reverse complement strand
TTGTTGTAGTTGTATTCGACAAGGACTTGGTTGACAGCGCGAATGCCATAGTTGAAAATATCGAATTTCACGTTGTTGGCAGTGTTGATAGGGAGTTTTGCGTCAACTTTTACGTTGGCAATTGTTAGATTGTTTTGAGTTTCGGCACTATAGTCGCCACCTGCAACTACGGCTTGGATGCCGAGTTTGCCTTTGTAGCCATAGGCGCCTACTTTTGTGAAGAATTGCCATTTGTCGTCTTCGGTGCTATCGTAGTAGATGTCCATGCCCATGTTGCCTGAATTGTATTGGAATTCGCCACTTTCCATGCCGAGCATAGCTCCGTCGGACATGCCGATGTAGCCAATGTAGACACCAGCGAGGTCGTCGGTGAGTTCGAAAGGAGTGGTGAATTTGACGTAGTTCCAAGCATTAGGAATAACTTCGAAAGCTTGTTCGTAGAGGTTAGTTTGTAGGTCGGCAGAGATAAATATTTTAGTATCAGTAGCTTCTGCTCCGATATAAACACGTGCGCCAACGATGTATTTAGAGTCGCCAAACATCGCCTTAGGGAGAGTGGTACCACCACCGAGGCGAGCCATTTGTCCAGCAGCGATGTTGACATCGATGTTGTTGCCACAATAGCCTATTAGTTTAGTAGAAGATGTGTTGGTGTTGTCGTCTCCTTCCCAAGGATTAGTAGGGTCTTCGGGATTGCATGCAGAGAAGATGAGCATTGCGCTTGCGAGGAGAAGTAAAAGAGTGTTTTTTAAGAATTTAGTTTTCATAAATATGGTTTTATTCGTTATTTATATTTAAACTGCAAAGTTACGAAAAAAAAGTGAATTATTAAAATGATATTTTTGAATTTTAAGTGAGGGTAAGGTTATAGTATATTTATAGTATATTTATAGTATGTTTATAGTATGTTTATAGTATGTTTATAGTATATTTATCCTATATTTATCCTATATTTATAGTATGTTTATAGTATGTTGTAGGTAAGGAGCAGGTAGTAAGGAGTAGGGAGTAGGGAGCAGGGGATGGTGTTGTGTTGCTGATTTTTTGTGCGGAAATATGGTGTTGTTTGGGGCTTGTTTTGTGTGTTTTTTTGTGTAATTATAGATTTGCCCTAAAATGTGGTGTTTTGATTATATATAATTTTGTATGTTAGATTTATGTTATATCGACTGAAAATCAATGCTATATTTTTATATGGATATATAATTTTTTTGGCTAAAAAATTTTTTGTGAAAAATGTACGAATTATATATGCGAAATTTGGAGGTGTGAAAAATAAGCCTTAACTTTGCTGACGGAATTCCAAAACGAACAAAATTATTAATCTAAAAAAAACTAATTTACTATGAAAAAGACATTGTATTTTATTTTTACTTTTTGTGCATTGATATTAACCTCTTGTAGTGGTTATCCCTTTAGAGATACAACAGCATACCATTATGTTGCAGCATATTATCCTGTAGATTCGTTTTATGTTGTTGAATATCGTAATAGCTTTGATTATGTAACAAAAGAAACATCTATATATCTCGGTATGATAGGAGATTTTGATGGAGGAGTTGATTATATGCACCAGAAAGAAGTGTATTCGGATTATTACGAAAATTCAGGATATACTCCAACACAAGAGCAATATGATAAATATGTGGAATTGTGTGAAAAACATCATGATTATGGCTATAAACATAAAGTAGAAATTTTATCTAGCAGAAAAATCCATGGTCAGAATGGGCCTGGCTATGTGAAAGGATATACATATTGGGATATAACTCCAGTTTCAATAGATGTTGTCAGCAATGCTGATTTTGATGAAAATCATTTTGCAGGTACAAGTTTGAATGATATTATCTTATTTACAACATTTTCTCCTTACTCGTTTATAAAAAATGGATATAAAGGGAAAGAATTTGTGAAAAATAAAAAAACTCTTGACAGATATACTCAAGATGATTTTAAATTGATTTTTTGTGTAGCAGAAGCACCAATTTATAGTGATCTTGATAAAGATAATTACGGGTGTCTAACATTCACAACAGAACCTACAAAAAACAAAGAACATACTTTGACTATAACGATAAAAGATGATTATGGTAGAATTTTTACGGATAGTTTGATTGTAGTGTTTAAGTAATTTATTAACCTCTTAAATATTGAAAAGCTATGAAAAGATTGTTGTTATTAGTGTTATTATGCACAGTTGCAATGTTTGGCTATGCGGAGACTAAGGAGCATAGGCAAGAGAATCCACATGAGGTTCGTTTGGGTATTGCAGATAGTTATTTTGAAGCGTGTCTTGAAAGACCTAATGTTCGTTATGTTCACCCTCCAATGTATGGAAAGGGTCCGTTAAACCATACGGGGCATATTTTTGCTGAGTATCAGTATAGAGTGAATGGTTGGTTTAGCGCGGGGGTAAATGTTGACTGTTTGTATTCGTGGTATTATCTTTATCCTAGTAAATATTATCTTGAGCTTGGGGGAGTTGATTTTGGTAGAGGCTTGTATTCAAACTTGAGATTTTCGGTTATTCCGACTTTGCGATTTACTTATTTCCATAATGAATTGGTAGATTTGTATTCGGCTTTTGGTGTTGGTATTAATTATTCTGATTATAGCGAGAAGACGGATTATTATTCGGCATATCGCACTTTGGGTGCGGCATTTGATGTTTGTGCTTTAGGGGTTTCGGTTGGTAAGAAACATTGGTTTGG
>JAFYMM010000114.1 GCA_017550055.1 Paludibacteraceae bacterium | reverse complement strand
GTAGTTATTGGGCTATATTGGGTGCCAATTTTATGCTTTTCTTTGCATTTTATCTCATTATGCCTATTCTACCCTTCTATCTCAAAGAGATTTTCAACACTCCAAATTCGCTTATTGGCGTAATTTTGGCGTGCTACACCGTTGCCGCACTCACCATTCGCCCTTTTGCTGGCTATCTCCTTGATGCTATGGCCCGTAAGCCTCTCTATATTGCTACATTCTTCTTTTTCGTACTCTTCTTTGGTGGCTACATAGTCTCTATCTCGCTATTTATGGTCATCATTGTCAGAGCCTTACAAGGAGTAATGTTCGGCATAGTCACTGTAGCTGGCAACACCGTAGTCATCGACATTATGCCATCTGAGCGTCGAGGCGAAGGGCTTGGCTACTACGGACTTGCCAACAACATCGCTATGGCGTTTGGACCTATGGTCGGACTATTTCTCCACGACTATTTCTCTTTCAACACTATTTTCTTCATCGCTATAACCACTGGCACAATAGGCCTTATACTCGCCTCTCTTGTGCATACTAAACAAAAAGCGCCTGTCAAACGTCCACCTATATCACTTGACCGCTTTTTGCTCATCAAAGGCATACCTGCTGGCATTGCACTACTTATGCTCTCAGTCCCATACGGCATCACATCGAGCTATATTGCCGTCTATGCGCAAGAATTAAATCTCTCTATTTCAAGTGGATTATTCTTTACTTTTATGGCATCTGGCATGATGGCTTCTCGCATATTTTCTGGTAAAT
Organism: Paludibacteraceae bacterium; assembly: GCA_017550055.1. GTDB lineage: Bacteria > Bacteroidota > Bacteroidia > Bacteroidales > Paludibacteraceae > Aphodosoma. Next base: position 3,896 of record JAFYMM010000114.1, on the reverse strand, counting down.
TAGTCGATAAAGGCTATGTGGCTCAAGTCATTTCGGTTGGCATTATCATCGTGCTTATATGCTATTTTGGGTTAGCTCTTTGCCTCCCTATTAGCCTGCACTACCCTTCTCTGCTCAGTTCAATATTTTGCCTCATTGCACTTTTCGTAGGCGTTGGTTTTGGCACTATATTCCCTGCCTACAACACTCTGTTTGTCAACCTTGCCGAACACAACCAACGTGGCACCGCAAACTCTACCTATCTAACCTCATGGGATATTGGTATTGGCTTCGGACTCGTCATCGGTGGCATAGTCTCTCAACACACATCATTCGCCTATGCCTATCTTATCGGAGGTACCCTATGCCTAATTTCTGCAATATATTTCACCCTCTACGTAGGTCCGCATTTCAACCGCCACAAACTTAGATAAATTACAGAATACAAATTACCGCTAAATAACAAATATATCAAAAAGATTAACAAATATGAACTTCATAAAAAATTGGACACTACCCCTTGCTATGCTTGTTGGGGCTTTAGGATATAAAGTGATGGGCTACATCTCATTCGTCACCCCATATCTCATTTTCACAATGTTGCTACTCACATTCAGCAAAATATCTCTCCGCGACCTCCGTCCACGCCTCACACACCTTTGGCTTCTGCTCATCGAAATTCTCGGAGCTATAACCATCTACTTCCTCATCGCACCATTCGACCCCATTGTTGCACAAGGCATTATGGTCTGCATCATCTGTCCTACCGCAACCGCAGCAGCAGTCGTAACAGGCAAACTCGGAGGCAACGTAGCCAGCATCACCACCTACACCCTCCTCTGCAACATTGCAGTAGCCATAGTCATCCCTGCACTATTCCCTCTCATAACAGGAAACATAGATAACTTTCAACTCTCAACTTTCAACTCTCAACTATTGACTATTCTCAGACGCATCTTCCCTCTCCTTATCTGCCCATTCCTACTAGCACAACTCATCCGCCTACTACTACCAAAAATAAACGCTAAACTCACGTCTATAAGCGGTTTAGCATTCTATATGTGGGCAATAGCTCTCACCATAGCTATGGGAATGACCGTGCGTTCACTCATCGAGGAGCCAACCGATATCACCACACTCATCTATCTCTCAATCGGCTCCCTCGTCGCCTGCCTATTCCTATTCTTCATAGGCAAAGCCATCGGCAAATCTACCAACGACACCATAGCTTGTGGACAATCACTCGGACAAAAAAACACAATCCTTGCCATTTGGATTTGTTCTGCCTATCTCAATCCCGTAACAGCACTTGCACCAGGACTTTATGTAATTTGGCAAAACATATTCAACTCCACTCAACTCTATCTCGCCCGCAAAAAACAATAAAAAAACAGAAATTCCCATAAATTAGTCATAAATTTGAAAAATAATTTACGAATAATTTATGGGAAATTTACATTTATCTAAAAATCAAATCGTAATAATCGAATATCCCTCCATAATCAATCTGCGCATACTCGGATGTTTTTTATATTCCGAAATCAACGGAATACCAGCCTCTTTCACGTGCAAACCTTGTTTAAATCCCGCAGTACAATACTCACACACACCTGTGATATAAGGCTTCACCTCCATATAGATTTTATGTAGCGGATGCTCCTCTTTTTCCAATTCCGCAATCCATTTCGTACCTGCTCCAGAAAAAATAAATTTCAAGTCATCATCATTTTCCAACGCCTCTTTTGCCATCATAAAAGCATTCGACATACGGCCTAAATTCTCAAGTCTGTCAGTGTCACACAAAATAAATAAAGCAATTTTCATAGTAATATATTTTTAAGATTAATAAAATAAATTCATACATTTTATCTATCAAATTCCGTGCCAAAAAAAACAAAAAACTATTGGCAACTTAAATAAAATTTGTCTTTTCCTAAAAATAGTAGACAGAGGGACTTTGCAACTTGCAAAGCTGCAAAGCTGCCTAATACACTGATTATCTTGCTATTACCAAAACTGCACATTTTTAACAAATAACAGTATTCCACTAACAATCAATAATTTAGATAAACTTTGCAAGTTTGCAATTGCAAAGTAGGTCTTTTTTGGGATAATTTTACTCGCATTAAGTTGACAATCGAAAATAAATTTTCACTAGCTTTGCAGACTTTGCAAATCATCAGTGCGAAGATGTCTGTTTTCTACGGAGCAGTTTGCTTGAAGCTTACTAAGAGACAATATTACTTTTTTTACTCTGCTTATTAAGCTATTTTAGTCAACTACAAAGATACAAAAAAACTCCATTCAACAAGATATAGAATGAAGTTTTTTAAGTTTAGTAATTTTTTGGTCTATTTATTGTGTATTTTGAGAAAAAGCAGTAACTTTGCCACCCAAAAGGTGGTAAACATACCACCAAATTCAGTGGCAATAATACCACTAAATTTAGTAACACATAAAATAAATAATTCCAAATATGGAAAATAAGAAATTACAAATAGTCTTGGATAATTGGAAAAATTTACAACCACTGTCTGAATATGACCAGAATAGGTTAAGTCGTAGATTTACGATTGATTTCAACTATAATAGCAATCACATTGAGGGTAATACACTTACCTATGGACAAACAGAACTTTTACTTTTATTTGGAAAAGTCGTAGGTGAAGCGAACTTTCATCATTGCGAAGAAATGAAGGCAAGTAATGTTGGATTACAAATGATGCTTTTAGAATCGACAGAAAACAAACAACCTCTAACTCAAAACTTTATTCGCACCCTACATCGTACTCTATTGCGCGAGAACTATACTGTGTATCGCACTCTACCAGGCGGTGTGCAAACTAGCTATACGATACATGCTGGTCAGTATAAAACACGCCCAAATAGTGTTATCACTCGCTATGGTGATAGATTTGAATATGCTTCGCCAGAAGAGACTCCTGCATTGATGACCGACCTTGTGGACTGGTACAATAAGGCAGAACAAGAAGGCACATACTCTCCTATTGAACTTGCTATATTATTCCACTATCGATATATTCGTATTCACCCCTTTGAAGATGGAAATGGACGTATTGCACGACTATTGATGAATTATATACTCGCTCGACATGAATACCCAATGATTGTAGTGCGCAGTAGATTGAAAAATCATTACTTAGAAGCCCTACATGAAGCAGATTTAATTGTTGGGACTACACCTACAGATGGTGCTAATGCCTCGCTAAAAAAAATACGCCCATTCCATAAATATATGCTTAAACTTATCACCAAAGAAATAGAAAATGATATACTATTTGTAACTGAAAAAAATGAAAATATATGGTGGTACGATGGAGAAAAAATAGCATTCCGCACCTCTACGTATAGCAAAATACTTAGAGCCTTACAAATTGAAAAAAATGCAACCTTAGCATATCTTCAAAACGAAATAGGCATTAACAGATCGGCTCTACAAAAAATGCTGGCCAACATGAAAGAAAAGGGATATATATCATACGATGATAAAAGCTTATGGCGAGTATTTATTACTCCTTCTATTGATTAATATAAACACAAAAAACTTCATTCTATCTCTTGTAGAATGAAGTTTTTTAAATTTAATAATTTTTTGGTCTATTTATTGAGGGTTTGAAGTGAAATAGTAACTTTACCACCAAATTTAGTGGTAAGCATACCACCAAAATTAGCAAAAATCACTCTACTAAAATATAATTCGTACTTCTACCACCTTCGCCTGAATCACGCAATAAACCTTTTGAGACCAAATCTTGAATATCACGCAAGGCTGTAGCTTGAGAGGTGTGAGTAATTTTTGCCCATTTACTTGTGTTGTGTTTTCCTTCAAAACCATCCCACAAAAGATTTAACACCTTTATCTGTCGCTCATTAAGCTGAAGAGATATATTACGCTG
>JAFYMM010000113.1 GCA_017550055.1 Paludibacteraceae bacterium | reverse complement strand
TCTCTTCCACGTGGAGTATATATGGTTCACCTTGGGGATGAAACTCAAAAAGTAGTTTTATAAAATTACAGTTTGGATTAATATTAGAAGAGACGCAAAATTATTTTGCGTCTCTTTTTTTTGTATAAATGTAATAATATGATTTTTGGCATGTTTTATGAATTGTTTTTTATAGTGAAATGTCTTTTTATTAACTTTAAAAAACAATGGTATGAAACAATTTTTACGTTTGTTTTGTTGTAATCAGAGAGTTGCTTTTGTGGTGATTCTTGGGGTATTTGTGTTTTCGCATAATATGTATGCGTATAATACTGAAATTCATCTTAATTGGGGTGAGGATGCAAATTATAGGTGGTTGGAAGAGAGGGCTGCTATGGAGTTTACGTTCACGATTTGGAATGGTAATTTTAATGATGATTGGGTTGAGTATGTTGAAGTGTCTTATGGCGATGATGTGGTTTTTAGGGTGGAGGGTTTTAGAGAAAGCGAATCCTATACTCGTCACGCATTAGAATTTAAGAAGTTGGCATCTTCGGGAAAACTGTATGCAAATAGTTATGGTAGTTATGATGGTGCTACCTCTGAGTGGACAGAAATTAGTGCCGAAGGGAAAATAGTATATTGGGCATCGAATGGCTCTACGGGAGATGATAATAAAGGGGTAGCCACGATATATTGGTACCCAAACGAAGATTGTTTAAATAAAAAACGAGCACTTAGATTGACCGCTAAGACCGTGGATAGTGGTGTTTTTGACAATAGCGATGATTTTGATGATACGGAACTTGCAGTTAAGATGTCGCCTTTGGAATATGGGATTGGAATTATTAGTTTTGACGGATATAATTCATCTACTGGAGTCTATTCTGTTTCTTTGAAAGATTTTGTTAATGGGGATAAGTATAGCCACACAAAAGCAATGCTTGAGTTGAAAACATCGTTAGATAATTCGAATTGGTACACTCAAAGTGTATATGAAGTAACCAATAAAAGTGAATTTGCTTATACTTTTTCAAATTTGGAATATGTAAAGTATCCTAATGGGAAGAGCAATGGAGAGGTTGGTTATAAAAAATTTGCAGAAGGAGTTTATTTTAGATTAGACCAGACATTCGACCCAGATAAAGGTTCGGGTGATTATGTGCAAACTGCTACCATTTCGCAAAGAACAGAAAAGATAGCTGTGTTGTCAAATCGGGATTTGTCGATAGAGCATACAAAGGACAATCAATTAGTTTTTTCATGGAATGTTTATTTGCCTTCGTCTTCTGGTGATGTATATAATAATTGGGTTATAGAGAAGAAGGAGGGGCTTGTGTGGAGTGCGATTGGTGAAGGGTTTAGTTGCAAGAATGGAAATAATACTTTTGAGTATCAATTGGATATAAATACGGACGGCGTAGAGAAAAAGGATGTTTATCGTGTGCGCAACACTCGATTTGCTGAAGGGGTTTGGGCTGAATATATGTGTACAAACGAGAGTAGTATAACATATTATCCGTATTATCAGGAATTTAATTCTATTCATACAACTATCAATACAGATAAGTCAGCTACAATTAGTTGGACATTGTCTAGTTTGGGGATTTGGAGCAACTATGTTTCACTATCTTTGCAGTATTATATCGGTAATGAATTGCAAAATACGATTTCTTTAAGTAACAGTGCGCGCAGTTATGTATTAAAAAACTTAGAAGATTGTAGCGCCTACACGGTATTGGTTGTTGCTTCGGATGTTGATATTAATTATGCCGATACGATTGTTACCAGTTTTGTTACACCCGATGCGATGGCACATGAAATAAAAAATTTTGATGCGACAAGAGGGTATTACAATAATAAAGTGAAAGTGAGATGGGAAGTGCCGAAGGGAAATAGTTTTACGTCGTTCAAACTTATGCGACGAGCCACAGGTAGCAACGAGGATGTTTTTGTTGATGAGTTAGGTTTTAATCCTGATATAACGATTTATTCTTATGAAGATTTTGATGTTGACCCGGGCGTTGTTTATTCTTATACAGTTATAGGATACACTAAGTGTCAAGAGAATATGGATGGATTAGATGCATTGGGAGCATCTAAAAAAAGTTATGGCTTTGCACAGTCGTATGCGTCGGTGTCAGGCCGAGTCTGTTTTGATGCCAATCAAGGCGAGGGAGGAGTTGATATTGCAGTAGTTGGAGCAGATGATTATAATGAAAATTATTCATTGTGCTTTGATGGCAGTAGAAGTGCATATTTAAGTTTGCCCGATGATGTGATTGATTTCGGTGAGACAAATATGCTTACATTGCAGGCTTATGTGCATCCAGTCGATAGTGGAAATAGAAGTTTATATCTTTTTTCACTGAAAGATATTTTCGAGATATCGTTAGACCCGTTGGCTGATGCGCATGGATTTTTTGGATTGAGAAGTAATTTTTTGGAACCGGGTACATATATTGATACGTTAGAAGCAGGTAGTTGGCAACATATAACATGGGCAATAGAGATTGATTCTATAGATAAAGTTGTTAAGTCGAATTATTATAGAGATGGTAGCTTGAAAAAGACGCAGTTGTTGAATGTCTTAGGGTTGGATTCTTTGCTTAATAATCAAGATTCTGTGTTCTTTATCGGGGCATATTCTGATACAACAAAAAATTTTAAGGGCTATATTGATGAAATTCGTGTGTGGAATACGGTGTTGGATTCTTCCACTATATCAAGAACTTATAATAGATATATTTCGGGGCGAGAGTCGAATTTGCGAGCCTATTATCGTTGCAATGAGCCGTCGATTAATGTTGTTTTTGATATTTCTGGCAGAGAAAATCAATTTGGCAATAAAGATGGATATTTGGGCGTAGGAGTAACGCATAGTGCAGTTGTTATTCCGTCAACACAACAATTAGCCAATAAGACTACTACCGATGCAGATGGCAATTATATCATAAATACAATTTCCTACCCATCGGATGGAGTACAATGTAATGTTATTCCTTTGTTGGGAGTTCACGAATTTAGTCCTTCACAAAAGCCAATATATATTTCTTCCTCATCGCGAGTCTTTAATAATGTCGATTTTGTTGATAAATCATCATTCGAAGTAAAGGGTAAGGTTTATTATGAAAATAGCGATTATCCTGTTGCCGGCTGTCAGGTTAAGGTAGATGGAGTTACGTGTGTGATGAATGAAAAACCTGTTCTTACAAGTGCGGATGGTGAATTTACTATTCAAGTGCCAATTGGAGAGCATTATATCGAAGTTGTGCGCGAAGGACATGATTTTGAATATAACGGTCGTTATCCTGCCGATACGTTAGGCGTGGGTTTGAAGTTTGATTTTCAGAAGCCTATTAGCAATTTGACTTTTACAGATATAACAAAGGCTACGATTGTAGGTCGAGTGTCGGGTGGTTCGATTGAGACTAAAAAGCGTTATGGAGGCAGATTGAGTGAAAATAATATTGGTGTGGCAGAGATAGTTTTAGAAGCTTCTGAGCTGTATAGCCTTAATTCAGGAAAAGTAGTTAAAGAGACAGCTACCTATTTTGAGGTGAATTCAGATTCGATAGCATGTGATAATGCCTGCAACGAGATTAATTCGAGAGCTTATATCGGTGGTGGCGACAAATCTAATCTTATTATTATTTACACTGATACTTTTACAGGCGAATTTGCAGTGCAAGTTCCTCCTATTCAGTATAAGGTACGCTCAATTAGTATTCCTTCCAATAAGGATGTCAATATTGATGAGTCAGTATTGGGTGATATTGACGCTCGAAGTGTGAGCTCTGTGTCTATTGATACCATTGTCAATTTGATTGACTCAATGCCCGATATTAAAACATTGTCGTATGTTGCTGATTTGAATGTGGTTTATCGTTCTAAGCCTGTATTTAATGTAAAACAATTGAATTGCGATGAGGGCGTCTTTGGCGAGTCTTTGTATGAATATATCGACGAAATCCAGAAAGATACAGCTTCTATCAACCTTTATACTGTAGATTCCATTACTGGCGAAGTAGTGTATGCGTTTGATTATCCGATATTTGAGCAAGGGCAGGAATATACTTTAGAGTTAGAAGGTTATGAGGAATATGTTAATTATGATATAGTTAGTAATCCTGTTATTAGAAAAGTGCCATTAGAAGATGCGTTGGTAACAATAACAAATGAGTTTAGTGTGGAGCAGGCTATAGATACAGCTACATATCAGTTGTGGCCTGAGTTGGCATCTAATCAATTGTATCTTGATACTGTTGGAAAAGGTAAATATACATTTGTTGTAGGATTTCCTAATCTTAGTGCGCCACACACCTATGGGGTGAATATTGATTATAGTGTAGATGGCGTGAAGTATCAGTGGCAAGAAAAACCATTAGAGGCTATTATTTTAGGTAACATACAAAGTGGTAATCAATTTGTTACAGGTGGTCCTGATGTAGTAACTATGATATTGCGCGACCCTCCAGGCTCTCAGTCATATAGTTATTTCGATGAAGGGACAAAAGCTGTATCGACTTTTCATGTCAATCCAAGTCTTTCGGGAGGAATAAACCTCTCTTTTACGCGACACAAGGGAGTATATTATCAGGTTAAAAATGGTACTTTTGCTGGTATGGGTGGTGGTACTTATGTGCAAACAATGACTCGAGAATATGAAGCATCAATAGATAAAGAGCACAGTATTGGAATAAATTTGTCGGGTAATTATCAGTACACAAATGTTGAAACTGAGGTAAAACATAAAAAAGTTTCTACTTCTTCGGGTTTAGGATATATTGGGGCGAGTGGCGATGTATTCATTGGATGTGCTACCAATCTCTTGTTTGGCGAAGCTCGTGAGGTTGTAATTCAAAAAGTGAAAGATGGTGGATATAATGTCGGTGTGCGTGATGCTATTAGTATAGGCGAAAGGTTTACTACTACGTTTCAATATACACAATTATATATCGAAAATTCTTTGATTCCTAATTTGAGAAAAGTGCGTAATAGTCTGTTGAATACGGTGGCGGATACGGCATTGATTACCGAGAATACAACCGATAAGGCGATTTATGTAACAGAGTTGACTTCCGACGACCCTAATTTTGGTCAGGATGGCACTTATAAAGTAATTTATCCTAAAGGTGCGAATATGGGCGATACAATCTCTGCAATTAATGGAAATATCGATTGTTGGGTGAATAATTTGAGATTAAATGAAGAAGAGAAGGTGCATGCTATACGTAATAGTTATGGCAACTATGAGGGCGAGTATGAAAAATTCAATTATTCGTTTGATTCTGGTGCTTCAATCAGTGATTCAAAGCAAGTCTCAAATGATACGACCAACGGAGGTGGTGCAGGTATAGATATACCTTATAGATTCACTCGTAAATTTGTTGGGCAACTTAACAATCAAAAATGTGGTACAGTTCTTTCAATATCGCTTAATGCAAAGGTTGCATTCTCGGGGAGTGATACAAAAAGTCATACTACAACTACTGGTTTCGTACTTACCGATGCCGATTTTCTAAATGCTTATACTGTTGATGTAATTGTGCCGAATAGAACGGATAGAAGCCCGATATTTTATACCCGAGCAGGTCAAACTTCTTGTCCGTATGCAGATGAAGCGAGAACAAAATATTTCGAACCGGGAAAACATAAACTTGCCGAAAAAACAATGCAAATTGAAGTGCCTCAGATGCGAGTCGAGAATGCTACTGCAATAAATGTCCCTGTAGGTGAGGCTGCAAGATATAAATTATTTTTGTCTAATAATTCTGAAATAGATGCCAATCGTTATTTTAATCTTTGTGTTCTTGATGAAACAAATCCTCATGGGGCTTATTTATCAATAGATGGCGTGTCTATTCTTGAGGAGCATTCTATTCGTATTCGAGCGGGCGAAAATGGAACAATAGAAAAAACTCTTCAACTGATTCAAACCGACCAAGGTATATTGGATTATGATAGTATTGCTGTTGTTCTCAAGTCGCAATGCCAAGGCAATTTGGTAGCTTCTCGAATTATTGCTGATACGATATATATTCATGCTTCATTCATTCCTTCATGTAGTAATATATCGTTGCAAATCGAAGATAATGTGCTGAATTCATCGGTCAAAGGTTCTATTTTGCCTATAGTTATCAGAGATTATAATATTAATTATACAAGTTTGGAAGGTGTTCGTTTGCAGTATAAAGCCGAGCGCGACAATGCTTGGACACTATTAGGCGAATGGTTACTTTCTCCTGAAGGAATGCCTGAGGCTAATCTCCTTAATTCAAGCGAAATTACTTATAATTTCGACATGTCAGATAATGCTTTCTATCCTGATGGTGTTTATCAATTTCGTGCCGTAACCATTTGCACGGGCGATATTTATAACGAGAGTGAAGTAGTGTCTGTTATCAAGGACGTAACTCCACCTGCATTGTTAGGTTCTCCTCTTCCTTCCAATGGCATTCTTGGGGTTTCTAATGAGATTTCTGTGGCGTTCAACGAAGATATTAAATATTCACAATTGACTGATACTCGTAATTTTATTGTTGAAGGTCGTTTGAATGGTTATACGGTTGACCATTCTGTTGCCATCCAACTGATAGCTCCTGCTATTGCTTTGACTGAGGCGGATTTTTCGACTAATAAAAATTCCTTTACAATCAATCTTTGGTTGAATTATTCTAAGCCTGGCAATATTCTTTCATTTGGTTCTGCTAAGAATAAATTTGTGATTGGTATCAATGATTCTCAACAGTTTATGATGTCTCTTAGTGATGCCAATGTATATACCTCTACGTCTGCATTGCCTAAGGACAAATGGTTGTTCTTGTCGGTCGTGTATGATACTATTGATGGTGGTCATATATATGCCAATTATGTTTCTGATGTATCGAATGTCGAGTTGTTGAATGTTGCCAATGTGGGTCAATATTCTGGTCGTGGTGTTATGACTTTGGGTGGCGGCATCACTGCTGCTATGCACGAGTTGTCTATATGGAATTATCCTCGTTCGTGGAACGATACACAATCCAGCATGTATGATTCTAAAATTGTAGGCTCTGTTGGTTTAGTTGGTTATTGGCGTATGGATGAGGGCGAAGGCTCTATTTGTGAGGATATTGCACGTGGTCGTCATTTCGTATTACCAAGTGAGAATGCTTGGTATTTTAAGAACGAAAATATCGCTGTTTCATTGGATGGTAAAGTTGCTATGGGCATAGATATTTCAATGGCATCGCCTAAGCCTACCGATGATTATATGTTGGAACTTTGGTTCCGAGGCGAAAAACAAGATGATGCTACTACCTTGTTGTCCAATGGCTTAGGTTTTAATGTGGGTTTTGACACAGATGGCAAACTTCAAGTACAAACAGCCGATTCTAAATTCGTAACTTTCAATTCTCAACTCTCAACTCTCAACTCCCAATGGCACCATTTGGCAATCAACTATCTTTATAATGGCATGGCTACATTCTATGTCGATGGCAAGGTGATGGGGCAAATCCCTATTGCATCAATGCCTCCTCTTGCGTCTGATAGGTTGATTATTGGGGCTGAGCGTTACCATGCGAGCGACTCCATTTCGCAATGGACCTATGGCAAATTCTTTGCTGGCGACATCGACGAATTCCGTCTTTGGCGAGCATCGCTTACTGCCGATTTCATTCGCCATCAATGTCGCACTCGCTTGTATGGCAACGAAAATGGGCTTGTGGCATACTATCCGTTCGAACGCACTGTGCTCGACGATTTCTCGCAACCTGTTGTAAATCTCGATTTTGTCGATTTTGTAACCAATTCGTTGTCAGTGGATTTTGTCTCTGCAACCTCGTTGCCTAATTCCTTCACTCTTCCAAAAGCCGAGGTATCACCTTCGCTTCGCGAGGTCCGTTTGCTCCAAAATGTCGATTTCTCGTTTATAGCATCCGAGCGCAATATCGTCATCAATCTCGAAGAGAATGCCGATGTTGTCGAAGGCACCACAATCCAATTCACTGTGCGCGATGTCGAGGATTTGAATGGCAATGTTGCAAATCCTATTAGTTGGACTGCCTATGTCCACCGCAATCATCTCAAATGGTTGAAAAAATCGCACGAAGCCGAAGTGCTTGTTGCCTCATCCCACGATTTTGCTGTCAGAATCATCAACTATAGTGGCAAAATCGAGCAATGGCAGTTGTTCAATCTCCCGTCTTGGCTCTCTGTTGATGCCGATTATGGCGAGTTGAGTCCACTTGCGGCGCAAGAGTTGTCTTTCTCTGTCAGCCAGTCGTTGCCTATTGGCGACTACGAAGCCATCATCTATCTCGTTGGTA